>NZ_JBMNDR010000033.1:0-88017 GCF_052543235.1 Streptomyces sp. SAS_272
GCCCCGGTCGATCGACCGGGGCCCCTCCGTCGTACAGGTGCGGATCAGGCGGTCTTCTGCTCGCCCGGGCCACGACCGCCGCGGGCGTCCCGCGGGATCAGGGTCGGGTTGACGTTGGAGAGGACCACGTCCGCCGTGATGACCACACGGGCCACGTCCTTGCGGGAGGGCACCTCGTACATGACCGCCTGGAGGACTTCCTCCATGATGGCGCGCAGGCCGCGGGCGCCGGTCTGGCGCAGGATGGCCTGATCGGCGATGGCCTCCAGCGCCTCACGCTCGAAGTCCAGCTCCACGCCGTCGAGTTCGAAGAGCCGCTGGTACTGCTTCACCAGGGCGTTGCGCGGCTCGATCAGGATCTGCAGGAGCGCCTCACGGTCCAGGTTGTGGACCGAGGTGATCACGGGCAGACGGCCGATGAACTCGGGGATCATGCCGAACTTGACCAGGTCCTCGGGCATGACGGCCTCGAACTGGTCCTTGGACTCCAGCTCGCGCTTGGAGCGGATCGTCGCGCCGAAGCCGATGCCCTTGGCGCCGGCCCGGGTCTCGATGATCTTCTCCAGCCCCGAGAACGCGCCGCCCACGATGAACAGCACGTTGGTGGTGTCGATCTGGATGAACTCCTGGTGCGGGTGCTTGCGGCCGCCCTGCGGCGGCACCGAGGCGGTGGTGCCCTCCAGGATCTTCAGCAGGGCCTGCTGCACGCCCTCGCCCGACACGTCGCGCGTGATGGAGGGGTTTTCACTCTTGCGCGCGACCTTGTCGATCTCGTCGATGTAGATGATCCCGGTCTCGGCCTTCTTGACGTCGTAGTCGGCCGCCTGGATCAGCTTGAGCAGGATGTTCTCGACGTCCTCGCCGACGTATCCCGCCTCGGTCAGCGCCGTCGCGTCGGCGATGGCGAACGGGACGTTCAGCATGCGGGCGAGGGTCTGCGCGAGGAGCGTCTTGCCCGAGCCGGTGGGGCCGAGCAGGAGGATGTTGGACTTCGCCAACTCGATGGCGTCCTCACGGCCTTGGCCGCCGCCGTTCTCGCCGGCCTGGACGCGCTTGTAGTGGTTGTACACCGCGACCGACAGGGCCTTCTTCGCGGGCTCCTGGCCCACCACATAGCCCTCGAGGAACTCGTAGATCTCGCGAGGCTTGGGGAGTTCCTCCCAGCGGACCTCGCTCGTCTCGGCGAGCTCCTCCTCGATGATCTCGTTGCAGAGGTCGATGCACTCGTCGCAGATGTACACACCGGGCCCTGCGATGAGCTTCTTGACCTGCTTCTGGCTCTTGCCGCAGAACGAGCACTTGAGCAGATCGCCGCCGTCACCGATGCGTGCCACGGTGTGCTTCCCCTTCGCCTGGGAGACGACTGGACGCTTACGAATCCAGCGGCTCCTGGTGCTGCCTTATTCCGACGGTACCTTGCCTGGCCCCCCGTTCGGGCCCCCCTTGGCACGGTTCACTGCGACGTGGACCGTGTCACACCGTACCGAGGGGGGTCCGAACCGGACGACCTCGTGCGTCAACGCAGGTTGTCGTTGTTCATCTTCCGGGTGGAGATGATCTGGTCGATCAGGCCGTACGACAGCGCGTCCTCGGCCGTGAGGATCTTGTCGCGCTCGATGTCCTCGCGGATCTTCTCGATCGGCGTGGTCGAGTGCTTGGCCAGCATGTCCTCCAGCTGACCGCGCATCCGGAGGATCTCGTTGGCCGCGATCTCCAGGTCCGAGACCTGGCCGCGGCCGGTCTCGCTGTACGGCTGGTGGATCAGCACGCGCGCGTTCGGCAGCGCCATGCGCTTGCCCGGCGTGCCGGCGGCCAGCAGGATCGCGGCGGCGGAGGCCGCCTGGCCCATGCAGACCGTCTGGATGTCGGGCTTCACGAACTGCATGGTGTCGTAGATCGCGGTCAGCGCCGTGAAGGAGCCGCCGGGGCTGTTGATGTAGACGGAGATGTCCCGGTCCGGGTCCATCGACTCCAGGCACAGCAGCTGCGCCATGACGTCGTTGGCGGACGCGTCGTCGATCTGCACGCCGAGGAAGATCACGCGCTCCTCGAAGAGCTTCGCGTAAGGGTCGTACTCGCGGATGCCCTGGGAGGTGCGCTCGACGAAGCGCGGGATGACGTAGCGGGACTCGGCGCGGGGGCCGGTGTATTCGGCCTCGGTGCGGGCGTAGATGCCGCTGCCGGGGAAGTCGTTCACGGTGTCTCCTGGAGAGAGGGCTGGGGCGGTGGACTGAAGGGGCTGGAGAGGGGCGCCGACGGCTTCCGAGGGGCCCCGGGCCCCCGCTGGGAGGCTCCGGGTGGCCCGGGGGCCCCGAAGGGCTTCCCGGGCCTCCGGGAGGCCTCAGCGGGCTCCTGGAGCCTCGGAGGGGTCAGGGACTCAGGGGGCTCCGGGGAGCGCCCTGGACGGCCCTGCCGCCGTCAGCGGCGACCCTCAGGCCGCCCCGGTACCGCCGCCGCCCGGCATGCCGGCGGCCGTGGGGATGACGTCGTCGATGAGGCCGTACTCCTTGGCCTCGAAGGCGTCGAACCAGCGGTCGCGGTCCGAGTCGCGGGTGACCTGCTCGACCGTCTGGCCGGTGTGCTGCGAGGTCAGCTCGGCCATGCGCTTCTTGGTGTGCAGCAGCCGCTCGGCGTGGATCTTGATGTCCGAGGCCGACCCGGCCAGGCCCGCGGAGGGCTGGTGGATCAGGATCTCGGCGTTCGGCAGCGCGAAGCGCTTGCCGGGGGTGCCCGCACTGAGCAGGAACTGGCCCATCGAGGCGGCCAGGCCCATGGCGATGGTCACCACGTCGTTCTTGATGAACTGCATGGTGTCGTAGATCGCCATACCGGCCGTGATGGAGCCGCCGGGGCTGTTGATGTAGAGGTAGATGTCCTTGTCCGGGTCGGCGGCAAGGAGCAGAAGCTGTGCGGTGATCTTGTTGGCGATGTCGTCGTCGACCGGCTGGCCGAGGAAGATGATCCGCTCGCCGAGCAGCCGGTTGTAGACCTGGTCGCCGAGGCCACCACCGATGGAAGGCTCGCCGGCGGCGGAGGGCATCAGATTCGTCACGTATCCACCTGCTCGTCTTACGACGGCGCCGGGCCGTCTCACGTGTACTGCCGGGGGCAACGGGGACTCCCCTGCCCTCGTATTCATGGACCCTAACGCGCGGGTCCCTTCGGGGAATCCCGGAGAGCTGGGTGTTCGCCGGGGGCGTAGCCCGACGGCTTCGGCCACGAGGCGGGCACCGGTCGTGTTCCGGCCGCGCGCGGGCGTCGGGCGCTCGCGCGCTTCCCTCGCCCCCCGGGGAGGACGACGGGCCCCGGGACAGAAGTCCCGGGGCCCGTCGTGCCTGCTTCAGGAACGGCTCGAGGCTCAGGCCTCGGGCTTCTCCTCGGTCTCGGCAGCGGCCTCGACGGCCTCCGCGGTCTCCGGGGCGTCCTCGGCCTCGTCCTCGTCGTCCAGGTCGATGACCTCGCCGTTGGTGTCCTTCACCGTGGCGGACTCGACGACCGTGGCCAGCGCCTTGCCGCGGGCGACCTCGCCGACGAGGAGCGGAACCTGGCCGCCCTCGACGACCGCCTGCGCGAACTGGTCGGGCGACATGCCGGAGGAGGCGGCACGGCGCATGAGGTGCTCGGTGAGCTCCTCCTGGTTGACGTTCAGCTTCTCGCGCTTGACGAGCTCGTCGAGCACGAACTGGGTCTTGATGCCCTTGACCGCGGCCTCACGGGTCTCGGTCTCGAACTCCTCGGCGGTCTTGCCCTGGATCTCCAGGTACTTGTCGAGGTCGAGGCCCATCTGGCCGAGCTGGTGGTGCTCCAGGTTGTGCTTGCGGGTGTTGACCTCGTCCTCGAGCAGCTTCTCGGGGACGGGCACCTCGACGAGCTCCAGCAGCTTCTCGAGGACGCGCTCCTGGGCCTGCGTGGCCTGGTCGTACTGCTTCATGTTCTCGAGGCGCTTGCGGCTGTCCGCCTTGAGCTCGTCGAGGGTGTCGAACTCGGAGGCGAGCTGCGCGAACTCGTCGTCCAGCTCGGGGAGCTCGCGGGCGGCGACCTGGGTGACCTTGACGGTGACCTCGGCCTCCTTGCCGGCCGCCGAGCCGCCCTTCAGCTCGGAGGTGAAGGTGGTCTCGCCACCGGCCTCCAGGCCCTTGACGGCCTCGTCGATGCCTTCCAGCAGCTCGCCGGAGCCGATGGTGTACGAGACGCCGCTGGCGACGCCGTCCTCGAGGACCTCGCCGTCGACCTTGGCCTCGAGGTCGACGGTCACGACGTCGCCGTCCTCGGCGGCACGCTCGACCGGGGAGGTCGAGGCGAAGCGCTCGCGGAGCTGCTCGACCGACTTGTCGATGTCCTCGTCCGTCACCTCGACGGCGTCGACCTCGACCTCGATGGAGGAGAAGTCCTCGGGGAGCTCGAGGGCGGGACGGACGTCGACCTCGGCGGTGAAGTTCAGCGTCTCGCCGTCCTTCAGCTCCGTGATGTCGACCTCGGGCTGACCGAGGACGTCGATCTCGGCCTCGTTGACCGCCTCGGTGTAGAACTTCGGAAGCGCGTCGTTGACGGCCTCCTCCAGCACGGCGCCACGGCCGAAGCGCTGGTCGATGACCCGGGCGGGAATCTTGCCCTTGCGGAAGCCCTTCACCGTGACCTGCTGGTTGATCTTCTTGTACGCCGCGTCGAGGCTGTCCTTGAGCTCCTCGAAGGGCACCTCGATGCTGAGCCGAACCCGAGTCGGGTTCAGGGTCTCCACGGCGCTCTTCACGGTTCGGTCTCCTTGGGGGCTGACATCTTGGTTTCCGCCGGAGCCAGACCGGCTCCCGCAAATTCGCCGCCCGGAGGACTTCAGGAAGAGACACACGGGCGTGCAGCTTGCATAGTAACGGCAGCAGGGACACGCCCCAAAGGCGATCAAGCGAGGTGGCCGCGAATACGGCCTGCGAGGGCGGACGAGAACCGCGGTACTGGTCGGGGTGGCGGGATTTGAACCCACGGCCTTCCGCTCCCAAAGCGGACGCGCTACCAAGCTGCGCCACACCCCGTCTGGTGCGACACGTAGGGTACATGCCCGCAGGCCGTCCGACCGCCGCATTTACCGGGCGTCGGGGCGGCCCGCGACGCGGCGTGGAAAGGCGGTGTGCGACAGGGGGCGCGGACCCGCTACGATGCCTGCAGTGCCGCGGTCGGCTGACCTGCGGCGCGTCGTGTGCGGGCGTAGCTCAATGGTAGAGCACTAGTCTTCCAAACTAGCTACGCGGGTTCGATTCCCGTCGCCCGCTCTGTACGACGAAGGCCCGGGTGAGAGGTCGGTTTCCCTCTCCCCGGGCCTTCGTCGTTCCCGGGGGCCGCTCCCGCCCCTCGCGCCCGGTCGCCGGGCTCAGAAACTGATCGAGTTGATCGTGTCGGCGAGGGAGTCGAGGAAGCGGTTGATCGACGGGGCCATGCCGGTCGAGGCGAGGAAGAAGCCGAACAGGATGGCGACGATCGCCGGGCCCGCCTTGATCGACCCGCCCCTGATCAGAACCACCAGGATGATCGCCAACAGCAGCACCACTGACAGTGAGATGGCCACAACTGATCACACACCCTCGGTCGGTCCGCACTCCCGAGACCATCGTGCCACCAACCCGGCCCACCTATGCGGTCCGTGACGCATCATCGCGCGGCGGGTCGGCCGCCGTAGCGCCGCGGGTCATTCGGATCACATGCCGACGCATGTGTCGGCAGCGGGAATTGGGGAACTCCGTTTCCGTGTCCACACAATGCCTGCGCAGTTATTTCGAATTGCGGCCGCAACTGCGACACCTTGCGTCAACTACCGGCCCACAACCGGCGTTATGCACCTTTTAGTCGGGATGAAGTGTGACATCACGGACGACCCTGTGCTCTGTCCCGCTCCGCCGGCCGTTCCGCCGAAGAGCAATATCGAGGAATGACCAGGGGCGTTTTACGAATAGCCGCGCACGACGCTAGGGTGCCTCAAATGTTCCACGCCGCCTCGTCTCTCGTTCCGAGCACGCGCTCGTCCCCGAACCAGAACGACCAGCACGACCAGGAGGGTCGGCGCGGTCCGCACGACCGGTCCCGGGACAGATCCGCCGCGCGGCCGGCCCCGAGGCCTCCCGCGCGGCGCGACGCGTTCTTCGACAACGCCAAGTACCTGGCGATCGTGCTGGTGGCCGTGGGGCACGCCTGGGAGCCGCTCAAGGGCGACAGCCGCGTGCTGCAGGCGGCGTACATGTTCGTGTACACGTTCCACATGCCGGCGTTCATCGTCATCTCCGGCTTCTTCTCCCGGAGCTTCGACGGCAGCCCCGACCGGCTCAAGCGCCTGATCACGGGCGTCGCCGTGCCGTACGTCGTCTTCGAGACCGCATATCCGGTCTTCCGGCGCTACGTCGACCACAACCCGGCCCAGGAGATCAGCCTTCTCGACCCCTGGTACCTCACCTGGTTCCTGGTGGCGCTGTTCGTCTGGCGGCTCACCACACCCGTGTGGAAGCTGGTCCGGCATCCGCTGCCGCTGGCGCTGGGCCTCGCGATGCTGGCGACCGTCACCCCCGCCATCGGCGACGACCTGGATCTCCAGCGCGTCCTGCAGTTCCTGCCGTTCTTCGTGCTGGGCCTGTGCCTCAAGCCCGAGCACTTCCGTCTGGTGCGCCGGCGCCGGGTGCGCATCGCGGCCGTGCCGGTGTTCGCGTTCGCGCTGGCCTTCGCCTACTGGGCGGTGCCGAGGATGAACGTGTCCTGGCTCTACCACCGCGACTCCGCCCAGGAGCTGGGCGCCCCCTGGTGGGCCGGGCCCCTCATGCAGCTCGCCCTGTTCGGCTGCTCGCTGCTGCTGACGGCGTGTTTCCTCTCCTGGGTCCCGGGCCGCACGATGTGGTTCACGGTCCTCGGCGCGGGCACGCTGTACGGCTACCTGCTGCACGGCTTCCTCATCAAGACCGCCGACTACCGCGGCTGGTTCGAGCACCCCGCGCTGCACCGGCCGCTCGGGGAGATCGCCGTCAGTGTCGCCGTGGCCGTTGCCGTCACCCTGTTGTGCACCCCGCCGGTACGACGGGTCTTCCGGTTCGTGATGGAGCCGAAGATGGAGTGGGCGTTCAAGCGGGACGCCGCCCAGCTCGCCCGCGAGCGCGAGAAGGGCGAGCGCGGGAAGGGCGTGGAGGGCGAGCGGCCCGAGGCGGGCCGGGTGCGCGAGGAGGACCAGAAGGTCGCGGGCGGCGTCGGGGGCTGAACAGCCGCAGGTCCGTCCCGGCCGCCGGGTACGGCACGACCGTCCCGAGCCGCCGGGTCGCCGTCCGCCGGGGCTCATCCCGGGGGCTCATCCCGGGGTGATGTTCCGGGGAGGTCTTTGGGCAGGCGTGGCGAGGCCGAGGAGTGCGCGCATGCGCGCGTACTTCTCCGTCAGCCGTGCGCGGGTGGGGGCGTCCAGGGCCGCCAGCCGGGCGGGGTCCGCGTTGTGGGCCAGGTCCGCCTCCTTCACCAGCAGGGCGCCCGGCGTGGCCAGGACGCGCGCCGCGTACGCCTCGGGCGTCTCCCCCGCCCTTTTGGTCAGGGCGAGGACGACGGCCTTCGTGCGGTCGCTCAGCGCGGCCGCCGCCAGCCAGGCCTCGGTCAGGGCGTCGTCCTCGACGGCGTCGTGCAGCCAGGCGGCCGCGATCTGCTCGGCGTCGCCGCCACGCGCGCGTACCCCCTCCGCGACCGCCTGGAGGTGTTCGGCGTAGGGGCGGCCCGCCTTGTCGGTCTGCCCCTCGTGGGCGGCGCGGGCGACGGCCTCGACCTCGGACTCGGTCAGCACGGCGTTCCCCTCTCGGGAGAGCTCACCGTTTCAGGGGAGCTCGCGGGTTCAGGACAGCGCCGCGGACTGGGTCGTCGGGCCCTCGTGGCAGATCAGCAGCAGGGCGCGGTCGTCGTTGACGTCCTTCGCGACGGCCTCGATCAGGTGCCAGGCGGCGCCCTGGAAACCGCCGGCGACATAGCGGTCGGCCGCGCCGGTGAGACGGTCGATGCCCTCGACGATGTCCCGGTCGGAGGTCTCCACCAGGCCGTCGGTGAAGAGCATCAGCACGTCGCCGGGGCGCAGCGAGCCCTTCACCGGGTCGAACTGCGCGCCGTCGTACACCCCGAGGAGGGGCCCCTCGGCGGCCTTCTCCTCCCAGCGGCCGCTGCCCGCGCTGAGCTGGAGGCCCGGCGGGTGACCGGCCGAGTAGAGCTCGTAGTCGCCGGAGTCGAGGTCGAGGACGAGGTGGATGGAGGTCGCGAAGCCCTCGTCCCAGTCCTGGCGCAGCAGATAGCCGTTGGCGGCCGGGAGGAAGGCGTGCGGGGGCAGGGAGCCGAGCAGGCCGCCGAAGGCCCCCGACAGCAGCAGCGCGCGCGAACCGGCGTCCATGCCCTTGCCGGAGACGTCGGTGAGGACGACCTCCAGCGTGCGGCCGCCGTTGGTGCGCGCCGCGACGACGAAGTCCCCGGAGAACGACTGGCCGCCCGCGGGCCGCAGCGCCATCTCGTGGTGCCAGCCCTGCGGCAGGCCCGGCAGCTTGCTCTGCACGCGAATGCGTTCCCGCAGGTCGAACAGCATGGTTCCGCCGCGCCGCCAGGGCACGCCGACCCGGCTGCGGAACTGGGCGATGAGCAGCCCGAAGAAACCGCATGCGGCGACCACGAGCACCACGCCGGGCGTGACCCGGGAGGGGCCCTCCGTGTACGGGCCCAGCCGCACCGACTCCACGATGAGGGCCGTCGCGGCCGCCGCGTACAGCCCGAGCAGACTCGACGGGCGCAGCAGCAGGCCGCCGGTGACGATCGGCAGGACGAGCGCGGCCGGGGAGCACCACACCGAGTTGGCGAGCGTGGTGGCGGCGATCAGCGGGACGGTGAGCAGCAGGAAGGCGAGCGCGATCCAGTCCGAGCCGTCACCGCGGAAGTAGTCGACGGCGCTTCTGCGCACGCCGGTGCGGACCCGGTGCATCAAGTGCTTCAACCGGGCCGTCAACGTCTCGGCTTCCGCGCGCCGCTGTCGTCCTGCTGCCATTAGTTCGGGACCCTATCCATCCAACCCGCCGCTTGGCACGGGAGGTCCCACTTGTCCCCCGTCCGAGGTTCGCCTTCACAGTGAACGTCACGGAAAGCGCTCCCGCCGCGAAGAGGGCGAAATTGCCTGGCCCGACCCCCACCGGAATGCTACGCATGAGCCCATGACGAGTGAGGCGGATCACGGCGCGGCGGCACGGGCGGCGACGACCGACATGCGGGTGCTGCGGCAGGACGAATGGGACACGTGGTACGACGCTCTGGTGCGCGCCTTCGGCGGGGTCCCCGAGTCGCTCGAGGAGCGGGAGCTTTACCGGGCGCTCACCCCGTACGACCGCTGCCTCGGCGTGTGGGACGGCGCCGTGTGCGTGGCGACGGCGGGAGCGTACGACTTCCGGCTGACGGTGCCCGGCGGGGCGTCGACGCCGGTGGCGGGCGTGACGATGGTCGGGGTGAGCGCGACGCACCGGCGGCGCGGGATCCTGACGTCGATGATGCGGCGGCTGCTGGACGACACGCGCGCGGAGGGGCGACCGCTCGCCGTGCTCACCGCCTCCGAACCGGACATCTACGGACGGTTCGGGTATGCCGCGGCGACCTTCGGGCTGCATGCGGAGATCGACACCAGCCGGGTGCGGCTGGCCGTCCCGGACGGCGCGGACGAGGTCCGGCTGCGGTACGCCGACCCCGCTGCGGAACTCATGGTGTGCGAGGCGGTGTACGCGCGGACGGTGCCCGGCCGGGCCGGGATGCTGGCGCGGCGGCCCGGCTGGGAACGGCTGGGCCTCCTCGATCCGGAGAGCGAGCGGGGCGGGGCGTCGCCGCTGCAGTGCGTGCTCGCCGAACGGGACGGCGAGGTCACCGGTTACGCCCGGTTCCGGGTGCGCCCCGAGTGGCGGCACAGCGGGCAGAACGGGCGGGTGCTGCTCCAGGATCTGACCGCGGTCGACGCGCCGTCGCAGGCCGCGTTGTGGCGGTTCCTGTTCGGGATCGACCTCACCGCCTCGCTGGAGGTGCGGGGGCGGCCGGTGGACGAGGGGTGGCGGCATCTCGTGTCCGACGTGCGGCGGTGCGAACTGCGGGTGCGCGACGCGTTGTACGTGCGGCTCGTGGAGGTGGGCGCGGCGCTGGAGGCACGGACGTACCAGGCGCCGGTGGATGTGGTGCTGGACGTCGAGGACGCGTTCTGCCCCTGGAACTCGGGGCGTTGGCGCCTCTCCGGGGACGTCAAGGGCGCGGTGTGCTCGCGGACGACCGATGAGGCGGACCTCGCGCTGTCCGTAAGGGAGTTGGGGGCTTCCTACCTCGGCGGGGTGAGTCTGGCGGCGCTGGGCGCGGCCGGACGGGTGCGGGAGATCAGGCGAGGGGCGCTGGCGGAGGCGGCACTGGGGTTCGGAACGGTCACGGCGCCGTGGCTGCCGCACGGGTTCTAGCCCTGACGGCCGCCCAGCACCGCGGCTTCCCGTACCGCGGCTTCCGTACCGCGCGGCTTCCCGTACCGCGGCTTCCCGTACCGCGCGGCTGACCGTGCTGCGGCTTCCCGTACCGCGCGGCTGACCGTGCTGCGGCTTCCCGCACCGCTGCTTCCCGCACTGCGACGGCGCCGAGGGGCGGGCAGCCCTCGGGTCCCGGCGGGTTCAGGTGTCCGGCGCCGCCTGGGGGACGGTCAGCCCTTCTGGCAGGTCGGGCACCAGAAGAGGTTGCGGGCGGCGAGGTCGGCGGTGCGGACGGCGTCACCGCACAGGTGGCACGGCTGGTGCGCACGGCGGTACACGTACACCTCGCCGCCGTGGTCGTCGACGCGCGGCGGGCGGCCCATCGCCTCCGGGGTGTGCTCCGGGCGGACGGTGTCGATGCGGTTGTCGCGGACGCCCTGCCGCATGAGGGCGACCAGGTCGGACCAGATCGCGTCCCATTCGGCGGGGGTGATCGTCCGGCCGGCGCGGTAGGGGTCGACGCGGTGCCGGAAGAGAACCTCGGCGCGGTAGACGTTGCCCACGCCGGCGATGACCTTCTGGTCCATGAGGAGCGCGGCGATCGTCGTACGGCTGCGGGAGACGCGGGCGTACGCGGCCTGCGGGTCGGCGTCGGCGCGCAGCGGGTCGGGGCCGAGCCGGGCGTGCACGGCCTGCTTCTCCTCGTCCCCGATGAGGGCGCAGGTCGTGGGGCCCCGCAGGTCGACGTAGGAGGCCGGGGCGGCGAGGCGGAGCCGGACGGTGTCCGTGGGCGGCGGCGCGGGGGCCGGACCGAAGGTGACCTTGCCGAACAGGCCCAGGTGTATGTGGACCCACCGGTCGGCGGTGAAGCCGAGGAAGAGGTGCTTCCCGTGGGCCTCGGTGCGGGTCAGGGCGGCGTCGGCGAGGAGGGCCGCCGACGCGGCGAACTTGCCCTGGGGACTGCTCACTTGCAGGGGCCGACCGGTGAAGCGGGCGTAGTCCTGCGCCAGTCGGTGGATCGTGTGGCCTTCCGGCACCGGTGTGTTCCTTCCCCGCCCCGGGCTCCCCGGGATCGGTCTCGCCCACCCGCCGGGTCCGGTCGGGTGGGCGGCGCCTTCCGCCTGCGGCCGGAGGGTTACTGCTGGGGGTGGTGGGGCGGGACGGGGGGCAGGTCGCCCGTGGTCTCGTAGTCCGCCAGCATGTCGATGCGGCGGATGTGACGCTCGTCCTCGGAGAACGGGGTGGCCAGGAAGGTCTCGACGAACTTCGTCACCTCGTCCTGGGTGTGCATGCGCGCGCCGACGGCGACGACGTTGGCGTCGTTGTGCTGGCGGCCGAGGGACGCGGTCTCCTCGCTCCAGGCCAGCGCCGCACGGACGCCCTTCACCTTGTTGGCGGCGATCTGCTCGCCGTTGCCGGAGCCGCCGATCACGATGCCGAGGGAGTCGGGGTCCGCGGCCGTCTTCTCCGCCGCGCGGAGGCAGAAGGGCGGGTAGTCGTCCTGGGCGTCGTAGATGTGGGGCCCGCAGTCGACCGGGTCGTGACCCGCCGCCTTGAGCCATTCGACGAGGTGGTTCTTGAGTTCGAAGCCGGCATGGTCCGAGCCGAGATACACGCGCATGGGACGAGTGTGACATGGGGGCCGCGGGGTAGCAGCCCCGGGTGCCGCGTCTGGAAACGCACATCAATGCCGTGGAAGCTCAGGAAAACCTCAAGTAACAATCTGGAATCAAAGGTTCCTGAATTCATTTGCCTCGGATTCACTGGACCGGCTCGTAAGCCCCCCACCACACGATCCCCCTGATTCCCCTCACGCGGCGCAAAGGAAAGACATCCCCATGACTTCGCAGCCGACCCTCGCCAAGGCCGGACCCGGCCCCGGAGGCACCGGAGAACCCGGTGCCGGACTTCAGGCAGGTCTCAAGAACCGGCATCTGTCGATGATCGCCATCGGCGGCGTCATCGGCGCCGGGCTGTTCGTCGGTTCCAGCTCCGGCATCGCCACCGCCGGGCCGGGCATCCTGCTCTCCTACGCGCTCGTCGGCACGCTCGTGGTGCTGGTGATGCGCATGCTGGGCGAGATGTCCGCGGCCAATCCGACCTCCGGTTCCTTCTCCGCGCACGCCGACCGCGCGCTCGGACGCTGGGCGGGGTTCTCCATCGGCTGGCTGTACTGGTTCTTCTGGGTCGTCGTGCTGGCCGTGGAGGCGACCGCCGGGGCCAAGATCCTCGAGGGGTGGATGCCCGCCGTTCCCCAGTGGGGGTGGGCGCTCATCGTGATGGTCGTGCTGACCGCCACCAACCTCGTCTCCGTCGGCTCCTACGGCGAGTTCGAGTTCTGGTTCGCCGGCATCAAGGTCGTCGCCATCGGCGCGTTCATCGTGGTGGGCGGGCTCGCCGTGTTCGGCGTGCTCCCCGGCGCCGACAGCGACAAGGCCGGCCTGGGCAACCTCACCGGGCACGGCGGCTTCCTGCCCAACGGACCCGGCGCGATCCTCACCGGCGTCCTGCTCGTCGTCTTCTCCTTCATGGGCAGCGAGATCGCGACCCTCGCGGCGGGCGAGTCGGAGAACCCGCAGCGGGCCGTCACCAAGTCCACGAACAGCATCATCTGGCGGATCGGCGTCTTCTACCTCGGCTCGATCTTCGTCGTCGTCACGCTCCTGCCCTGGGACGACCCGTCCATCAAGGAGCAGGGCTCCTACGTCGCCGCCCTCGACTCGCTCGGCATCGCGCACGCCGGCCAGATCATGAACTTCATCGTCCTGACGTCCGTGCTGTCCTGCCTCAACTCCGGGCTCTACACGGCTTCCCGCATGGCCTACTCGCTCGGTGAGCGGGGCGACGCGCCGAAGGCCTTCGCCCGGACGACGCGCCGTGGCGTCCCCCTGGCCGCGATCGTCTCCTCCGTGGTCTTCGGCTTCGTCGCCGTCTTCTTCAACTACCGGTTCCCGGACTCCGTCTTCCTCTTCCTGGTGAACTCCAGCGGCGCCGTGGCGCTGTTCGTCTGGCTGGTGATCTGCTTCTCGCAGCTGCGGATGCGGAAGATCATCCAGGCCGAGGCGCCCGAGAAGCTGGTCGTGAAGATGTGGCTCTACCCGTATCTGACCTGGGCGACCGCCGCACTCATCGTCTTCGTGCTCGGCTACATGCTGACCGACACCGAGGGCGAGAGCAGCGGGCGGACGACGGTGCTGCTGTCGCTGCTCGTCGCCGCGGTCGTGGTCGCCATCGCCGTGGTGAAGGAGCGGGGCGCGGGGGCGCGGACCGGCCGCTCCCCCGCCGGCCACGCCGACTCCGCGGCCGGCTCCTCCGCCTCCGCCGGCTCGCGGGCCGACAAGGTCTAGCGGGCCCCGAGCGGCCATGACAGGGGGTTCGCTCCGGCGGCCCCCTGTTCGTCGCGTTCGGGCTGCGTTCAGCGCCGACCCGTCCGCTCCGTCCCGCCCGCTCCGACCCGCCCGCTCCGACCCGCCCTCGCCGCACTGATCCGTCCTGCCCGCTCCGCTCTGCCCTGTCCCCTTCCGCCCGCTCCGCTGCCCTCTCACATCAGCGTGAAGCTGTCCTTGACGGTCTCGTACGTCTGCAGGGCCTCCGCCTCCGCCCCGGGCCGGTACCAGGTGTTGATCTGGTAGGACTTCCCGCTCTCGTCGAAGCCCAGCAGCCGGGCGTGCCAGGGGTCTCCCCGGAGGGTGAAGGCGTACTCCCAGACCACCGCCGGCCGGCCGCGGAACGTCGTCTCCTCCAGACGGATCTTGCGGTAGTCCCGGCCCTGGCGGGCGTTCTCCTCGGAGGTGCGCCAGGCGTCCATCAGGTCGCCGTGGGCCAGCGAGGACTTCGCGACGAGTTCCTGGGCGCCGTCGGGCGACGTGTAGTGCACCTCCGAGCCCGTCTTCACGTCCCGCCGCCAGCCCTTGGGCGTCGCCCATGCGTAGCCTCCCGCCTCCGCGTGCGTGCCCGGCGGCAGGCTCGGCGGCCGGAACGTCCCCTGCACCGTGGGGGACGCCGTTCCCGAGCCGGACGGCGAGTGGGCCGCGGAGCCGGTGGCGCGCGCGGTGGCGGTGACGGTGGTGGTGACGGCTGGTGGGCCGGACGACTTGCCGCCGGCCCGGACCGCGCCGTCCCGTGCACCGGGGATCGTCGCCAGCACGACCGCGACGACCGCACCGACGGCGGCGACGCCGAGGGCGGCGAACAGGCCGGCACGCCGACGGCCCGCCCGTCCGTGCGGCCCCTGTCGGTGCTCCTGCCCGTGCCCCCGCGCCGGTGTCCGTGCCGGTGCGGGTTCGCGTGTCCGCCGCCGAAGCCGTTCCCGTGTCCGCTCCGGCGCGCGTGCCGCGCGAGGTTCCTCGGGCGCCGGGGAGACGCTCCCGTCCGGGAAGGACCTGTGTTCCGTGACCGCCTGGGAACGGGCTAGGGAGACTCCGGAACGCGGCGGCGGGGCGCCGGCCGCCATCGTCGGCGTGGGGCGGGGGACGGCGATGGGGACGAGGAGGGATTCCAGGGCGGGGAGAGTGGGACGGGCCGCCGGGTCCTTCTCCAGCAGGGCGGCGAGGACGGCTCGCAACGGACCTGCTCCGGCGGGGAGTTCGGGCTCCTCGTAGAGCACCGCGTGCAGCGTTGCCAGTGTGGTGTCGCGGGCGAAGGGGGAGTGGCCGGCCAGCGCCGCACAGAGCGTCGCGCCCAGGGACCACACGTCGGACGGCGGACCCTGCGGCCGGCCGGAGATGCGCTCGGGGGCCATGTAGTCGGGGGAGCCGACCAGCATGCCGACCATGGTCAGCGCCTTCGCGTCCTGGACGGCGGCGATGCCGAAGTCCGTGAGGACGACCCGCCCGCCGCCGGGGTCCCCCCGCTCCCGCGCCTGTCCGCCCCCGCCGGCCGCCCCGCTCTCCACCAGGACGTTGCCCGGTTTGATGTCCCGGTGCAGGACACCCCTGCCGTGCACCTGACTCAGGGCGGTGACCAGGCCCAGGCCGATGCGGGCGGCGGCGAGGGGGCTCAGCGGGCCCTCCTCGGCCGTGATCCTCTCGAGCGAGCGCCCGACGACCAGCTCCATGACGATCCACAGCCGGTCGCCCTCGTCGACGACGTCATAGACGCGGACCACGTTGGGGTGGTCGATGCGCGCGGTGGCCCGGGCCTCGCGCAGGGTGCGTTCGCGGCGGGTGCGGGTGTCCTCGGAGCCGAGGCCGTCGATACGCATCTCCTTCACCGCGACCTGCCGGTCGAGCACTTCGTCGACGGCCCGCCACACCCGCCCCATTCCCCCCTGGCCGATACTCTCGGCCAGCCGATAACGCCCGGCCACCAGCAGCCCCGGGAAACCACCGCTCCCCGCACTCCCGGCATTCTCCCCACCCCCTGGAATCCCTGGCTCTCCTGAATTCCTCCCATTCCCCGGACCCCCCGCGCCTCCCGAATCTCCCGCGCTTCCCGAATCCCCCGCGCTTCCCGAATTCCCCGGCAATCCGCTGCACCCCCTCCCTGGCCCGGCCCCTGAAACGCAATAGTCACACTTAGCGCCGTACCAGCATAGTGCGGAGAAATATTGTGGTACCTCTTCAAGTACTGCGAATTCAGGCGCAGCCAAGGGGGGCGAACATGAGTTCTCGTCGTGCGACGACCGCCGTCGGATCGCTGGTCGTGGCATCCGTCTCGGTCGTGCTGACCCTGTCCTTCCCCGCCGGGGCGGACGACCCGGGGCCCGGGAGCGGCAAGGGGGGAAAAGTCGTCGACGTGGCGCCCGCGGGCGTGCGGACGACGACGTCGCTGCCGGAGAGGATCTCGGTCGACAACAGTTCCGGGAAAACGTCCATCACCGCCACGGTGAAGAACGAGGGGACCCAGGACGGCGATCAGATAAGGCTTTTGGTCGTCGGTTTCGACGGCCTCACGGTCAAAAGCGTTCAGGGCTGTGACGCGATCGCAGCGAAAGACCTGCCGGAAGGATCCAACAGCGGTTTCTCCTGCCCCATCGGCCATCTCGCGGCCGGCGCGTCGAAGTCCTATGCCGTCGACGCGACCTTCGACCTCAAGAAGACCGGAAAGATCTGTCTTCCCGTCCAGACGGGCGACGGCAAGAAGACGTACTGGCAGCAGGGCCCGGTGCCGTTCGGCACGACGAACCCGTCGCCGAACGCGCCCGCCACCCCCCTGCTTCTCGGCACCGACAACGCACCCGTGGGCCCGGGCGGCGACGAACTGCCGAAGACCGGCGTCGGACGGGACCTGCTGCCGCTCGGCGCGGCCGGGTTGTCGCTGCTCATGGCGGGTGCGGCCGGACTGTGGTGGTCCCGGCGGCCGGCCGGGGCGAGGGCTGACTGAACGCCGAAGGGTCGCAGAAAAAGCAGAAGAGGTCCGCCGGGGCCGTCGTGGGACGACCCGGGCGGACCTCTTCCGCACCGCACCGGCCGGAATCGCCGGCCGGAATCGCTTGCAGGGTCTACCGCTTGACGAGCTTCCACGCCGTCGGCAGCAGTCCCATCGCCAGGGCCGCCTTGAGCGCGTCCCCGATCAGGAAGGGGGTGAGGCCAGCCGCGATCGCCTGGGAGGCGGAGAGGTCGGCCGCGTAGGCCAGGTACGGGACGCCGACGGCGTAGACGACGGCCTCGCCCAGCAGCATCGCGCCTGCCGTGCGCAGCACGGAGCGGTCGGCGCCGCGGCGGGCGAGGGCGCCCACGACGGCCGTCGCGACGATCATGCCGAGGATGTAGCCGAAGGAGACGCCGATGCCGGAGGCGCCGTCGGCGAACCACGGCACGCCGGCCAGGCCGGCCAGCGCGTAGACGGCGAGCGAGGAGACTCCGCGACGGGCGCCGAGGGTCGTGCCGACGAGCAGCGCGGCGAAGGTCTGGCCGGTCACCGGAACGGGACTGCCGGGGACCGGAACCGCGATCTGGGCGGCGAGTCCGGTCAGCGCGGCGCCGCCGAGTACGAGCGCGATGTCCCGGACACGGGAGGCCGGGAGCAGGTCGGCGAGGACCTGTCCGGGGCGTGCGGGGGTGGCGGCGGCGGTGCTCATGGGGACTCCGCGGTGATCGGGGGCGGATCGGGACACGGCGACGCTATCCCAGCCCTGTTGAGCCGCTCACCGTCAACGCTCGACAAAGCGGGCGACCACGGCTTGGTGGGCTCCACACAAAGGATGCCGCTTACACCGGGTTCGAGGTGACGCCGATCACTGAGGTGGGGATGTTTCGCTCACCTTTCCGCCTGCGACGGGATTGTGAACTCCCGCCAACGAAATCCTAGTGGTCTGGTGGGATTCACGGTCTCTGCCCTACGATTTCAGCCATGCTCGCCCTCGCCCAGTCCAGAAACCTCACGTCGCGTCGCTATGTCGACCTGCGACGCCAGGGCACGGCCACCTGTCGTCGGCCGGTCTGAGGCGCGGTCGCTGCGCGCCTCGGCTCCCGAGACGTGTCAGCCCCGTTCCCGAGGACGGCCACCATGCCCGCTTCCCCCGCCCTTCTTCCCGCCTCCCCCGTGTCCCGGGTCGCCGACAGCGACCGGCGGCGCACCAGCGCCAGCGTGATCCTGCGCTCCGTTCTGGAGCACGGGCCGGTGGCGCGTTCCGCCATCGCCCGGCTGACGGGACTGTCTCCGGCCGCCGTCACCGACCACTGCTCCCGGCTCACCGCACTCGGGCTGCTGCGGGAGTCGGCCGCGCCCCGGACGTCGAACGGGGTCGGCCGGCCGCACGTCCCCGTCGATCTGGACGACTCGCGGTTCGTCGTCGGCGCCGTGCACGTCGCGGTGCCGTACACCACGGTCGCGCTGCTCGACCTGCGTGGACGGGTGCTGGCGCGACGGGAGTCGAAGCACCGGGGCGTCGGCCCGCACCAGGTGCTGAGGCGGGCGGGCGAACTGCTCGCGACGCTCCTCGCCGACGCCCCGGACAGTCGCCCGCTGGGCGTCGGGGTGGCCGCAGGCGGCTGGGTCGACCGGGACTGCGGGACCGTCGTCGAGCACGCGCTGCTCGGCTGGCGCGACGTGCCGGTGCGGGAACTCCTCGAGGCGCACACCGGGTTGCCGGTCCACGTGGACGGGCACGCACGGGCGCTGGTCAACGCGGAGCGGCTGTTCGGGCGGGCCCGCGGCAGCCGCAGCCTGCTGCATCTGTTCGTGGGGAACGTGGTCGACGCCGCGTTCGCCACCCATGACGAGGTGCACCACGGGCCGCGTTCGCAGGCGGGCGCCATCGCGCATCTGCCGCTGGCCGGCGGCGCTCAGCCGTGCGACTGCGGACGGACCGGCTGCCTCCAGGCGGAGCTGAGCGAACGGACGTTGTGCCGGCGGGCCCGTGCCGCGGGGATCACCGACGGCACGAACCCGATGCATGTGGTCGCGGCGGCGCAGGCCGGGAACCCGGCGGCCGTCGGGCTGCTGCGCGAGCGGTCGCGGATGACGGGGCGGGCGGCGGCGCTGCTGCTCGACGTCCTCAACCCGGAGCGGGTAGTGGTCACCGAGGTGGGCGCGCTGTACCGGGCGGACTGCCTCGCCGCGCTGCGCGAGGAGGTGGGGGCACACCGGGCGGCGTGCGTCGCGCCCAGCAGCTTCCCGGACTCCGTGCTCGCCGTGGCCGGCGGCGCGGTGGTCCTGGACGTGCTCTACCGGGACCCTTTCGTCCTGCCGTCACAAGCGACTTAATTCAGAAACTCCGAATATTGACACCCTTCACCGAGGGACGGGAAAATCATTCCATGAGCTGTCGCACTCTCTGTTGCTGACGCCCCCGGCGCGCCGGGCGCGCCCTTTCCCGCCCTTCCCTCCGGCGTTTCCACCCGCCGTTCCGCGCACCGTCCGCGCATCGCCCGTCCCATGAATACGTCCCCTCGAGCGGGACGGCCTTTTCGGGACGGCTCCCTGAATTCCGCATGCCTTTCCGCTGCTTTCCCCTTGGGGGTCCTGCTGTGCCTGCCACCTATGACCGACGCGTCTTCCTCACCTCTCTGCTCGGCGCCGCCGCCGGTGTCGCGGGGCTCAGCGGCTGCGCCGAGAGCAGTGCCGCAGCGAGCGGGAAGGGCGCCTCCGCGGCCCCGCTCGCGGCCAAGGTGCCCGCCGGCACGAGCCTGAAAATCGCCTCCTTCCAGAACGTCCAGCAGTTGCAGTTCAAGCTGGCGAAACTGCCGGCGCTGCCGTTCGAGGTGTCGGACTGGCTCAATATCGGGGCCGGCCCCGATGTCATCAACGCATTCCGCGCGAAGTCACTGGACCTCGCCAACAACGCGGGAATCCCGCCGATCCAGGCGCATTTCCAGGGATTCGACGCGAAGATCGTCGCGATCAACATCACGCGCAAGCCGAACTATCTCTTCGCCACCAAGCCCGGCAGCGACATCCGCACCGTGGCGGACTTCCGCGACAAGAAGCTGGCGTTCTCGCAGGGGCAGGCACAGGGCGTGGTCCTGCTGCGGGCGCTGAAGGAGGCCGGCCTGAAGCACGACGACGTGAAGCTCGTCCCGCTGACCAGCAACCAGTTCCTCACCGCGCTGCAGTCCGGTCAGGTCGACGTCGCCCCGCTCGGCAACAACCAGGCGCCCGCCTACCTCCAGCAGTACGCGTCCAAGGGCGCCCGCACCGTCACCACCGACGTCGTCGACCTGCTCAACCTGCTGTGGGCGCCGGTGTCGGTGCTGAACGACAGCGCGAAGGCGGCCGCGGTCGCCGCGTACATCCCGCAGTGGGCGCAGGGCCAGGTGTGGCAGTACGAGCACCCGGACGTGTGGAACGAGGAGTTCTTCGTCAAGACGCAGAACCTGAGCCTCGGCCAGGCCCGCGCGATCACCGCGCTCGCCAACAAGCCGCTGTTCCCGCCCAGTTGGACCGAGGCCATCCGGTGGGAGCAGGAGACCGCCGATCTGCTCGCGGAGGGCGGCTTCGTGAAGAAGTTCGACGTCTCCTCGCTCTTCGACCACCGCTTCGAGGGCATCGCCGCGAAGTCAGTAGCCGCCGAGTACCGGAAGTGACCGCCATGACCACCACCACGCTGAGCACGGCCCCCGTCGCCGCCGCCGAACCGGCGCCCCGCCGCCGCCGGCGCCGCAGCCTCTCCCCCGGCAAACGCCTGCCGGCCGCCCGTATGGTCGGACCGCTCGTCGTCCTCGCCCTGTGGGCCGCCGCCTCCGCCGCCGGTCGGCTCGACCCCGCGGCGATCCCCGCGCCCTGGACGGTGGTGGAGACCGGCGCCCGGCTGTGGAGCGACGGCACGCTCACCACCGACGTCCTCACCTCGCTGGAGCGCGCCGGATACGGCTTCGCGATCGGCCTGACCGCCGGCGTGGCGCTCGCCCTGGCGTCCGGGCTGTCCCGGACCGGGGAGGCGCTGATCGACGGGACCGTGCAGCTCAACCGGGCGATCCCGACCCTCGGCCTGATCCCGCTGTTCATCCTCTGGCTGGGCATCGGCGAGACCTTCAAGATCGCGATCATCGCGATCGTCGTCTACATCCCGATCTACCTCAACACGCATGCCGCGCTGTCCGGCATCGACCACCGGTTCGTCGAACTCGCCGAGGTGCAGGGGCTGTCGAGGGTGCGGTTCATCCGGGAGATCGTGATCCCCGGCGCACTGCCCGGATTCTTCGTGGGACTCCGGCTCGGCGTCACCGGCTCCTGGCTGGGGCTGGTCGTCCTGGAACAGATCAACGCCACCAGCGGCCTCGGCTACATGATGTTCCAGGCGCAGAACTACGGCCAGTCGGACGTCATCCTGGTCGGCCTCCTCATCTACGGCGTCTTCGGTCTGATCTCCGACAGCGCGGTCCGTCTCGTCGAACGGAGGGTGCTGTCATGGCGCCGCACACTGAGCAGCTGACCCGTATCGCCGCCGTCCGGCTGCGCGGTCTGACCCGGTCGTTCGACGGACGCACGGTCCTCG
Source organism: Streptomyces sp. SAS_272 (assembly GCF_052543235.1). Lineage (NCBI taxonomy): Bacteria > Bacillati > Actinomycetota > Actinomycetes > Kitasatosporales > Streptomycetaceae > Streptomyces > Streptomyces sp. SAS_272. The sequence continues at coordinate 21,337 of NZ_JBMNDR010000033.1, forward strand.
ACGCCGTCGATCTGGACATCCCCGCCGGACAGTTCGTGGCCCTGCTCGGGCACAGCGGCTCCGGCAAGAGCACCCTGCTGCGGGCCGTCGCGGGCCTGGACCACTCGGTCACCGGGAGCGGAGAACTGACGGCTCCGGAGCGGGTCTCCGTCGTCTTCCAGGACTCGCGACTGCTGCCCTGGCGGCGGGTGCTGGAGAACGTGCTGCTGGGCCTCGACGGCAGGGAGGCCGAGCGCAAGGGGCGGGAGGCGCTCGCCGAGGTCGGGCTGAAGGGACGCGAGCGGGCCTGGCCCAACGAACTGTCCGGCGGCGAGGCGCAACGTGCCGCCCTGGCCCGCTCCCTGGTCCGCGAGCCCGAACTCCTTCTGGCCGACGAGCCGTTCGGGGCGCTCGACGCGCTCACCCGGATCAGGATGCACACCCTGTTGCGTGAACTCTGGGAGCGCCACCGGCCCTCCGTGCTGCTCGTCACGCACGACGTGGACGAGGCGATCGTGCTCGCCGACCGTGTCCTGGTCCTCGAGCACGGCCGGATCGGGCTCGACCTCGCCATCGAGCGGCCGCATCCGCGCTCGTACCGGGATCCGCTGCTCGGCGAGTACCGCGAGCGGTTGCTGGCGGCGCTGGGTGTGACGGCGGACGTCGGATGAGTCCGGCCGGCGCCCCGCCGGCGCCCGGCCGGCCGGTCCGCCTCCCGGGGGCTGCCGCCCCCGGACCCCAGCTTCGGCCCTGAACGGGCCTCGTCCTCGAACGCCGGACCGGCTGAGTCCTCCCGGCGTCCACTCCTCCTCAGACCGTCCGAAGGACACGCCATGCCCCGCCAGCTCCATCTCAACGCGTTTCTCATGAACACCGGTCATCACGAGGCCTCGTGGCGGCTGCCCGAGAGCGATCCGTACGCCCATGTCGAGCTGAGCCACTACGTCCATCTGGCCCGGATCGCCGAACGCGGCGCTTTCGACTCGCTGTTCCTCGCCGACGGGCCGCAGCTCTGGGGCGACCTGGCACAGCGGCCGGCCGGCTCACTTGAGCCGCTCACCCTGCTCACCGCGCTCGCGACGGCGACCGAGCACATCGGCCTGATCGCGACCGCGTCGACCTCCTACAACTCCCCCTACAACCTGGCCCGCAAGTTCGCCTCACTGGACATCATCAGCGGCGGCCGGGCCGGCTGGAACATCGTCACCACGGCCGGCGCGGAGGCCGCCCGCAACTTCGGCCTCGACGCCGAGCCCGCGCACGCCGAGCGGTACGCGCGGGCCGCCGAGTTCCTCGATGTGGCGCTGAAGCTCTGGGACAGCTGGGAGGACGACGCGATCGTCGCCGACAAGGCGTCCGGCGTCTGGGGCGACGACCGCAAGATCCACCCGCCCCGGCACCGGGGGACGTACTTCAGCGTCGAGGGCGCGCTCAACGTGCCTCGTTCGCCGCAGGGCTACCCGCTGCTGGTGCAGGCCGGCTCGAGCGAGGACGGCAAGGTGTTCGCCGCCCGGTACGCGGAGGCGGTGTTCACGGCCCAGCAGACCCTCGCCGACGCGCAGGCCTTCTACACCGACCTGAAGGCCCGTGCGGCGGCGGCCGGACGCGATCCGGACCACATCAAGGTGCTGCCCGGGATCGTGCCGGTGATCGGCTCCACGGAGGCGGAGGCGCGTGCGCACGAACGTGTCCTCGAGGACCACATCGTGTACGCGCACGGCGTCGGGCGGCTGGAGTCACTGCTTCAACTGGAGCCGGGCACACTGGAGTTGGACGCCGAGCTGCCCGCCGTCCTGCCGCCCGAGGAAGCCATCGAGGGCGCGAAGAGCCGCTACACGCTCGTGGTGGAGCTGGCCCGGCGCGAACGCCTCACCGTGCGGCAGCTGATCGGGCGGCTCGGCGGCGGCCGCGGGCATCTCACCTTCGCGGGGACGCCCGAACAGGTCGCCGACAAGATCGAGACCTGGTTCGGGCAGGGCGCAGCCGACGGTTTCAACATCATGCCCGCCGTCCTCCCCTCGGGCCTCGACGCCTTCGTCGACCACGTCGTCCCGATCCTGCGCGCCCGGGGACTGCTGCGCACCGAGTACGGCCCGCGCACGACCCTGCGCGAGCGGTACGGCCTGCCGCGTCCCGCCAACCAGTACACCGGCCCCGCACTCGCCGCCGTCTGACCAGCCGCCGTCCGACTCGCCACCGTCCGACTCACCGCCGTCCGACTCACCGCCGTCTGAAAGGACCCCCTCCCATGTCCCTCCACCTGCGCAAGCTCTCCGCGAACATCGGCGCCCACGTCAGCGGCGTCGACGTCGCGGGGCCCCTCGACGAGGAGACCCGCGCCGCCCTGCGCGAGGCGCTCAACGTCCACAAGGCACTGGTCTTCGACGACGTGAACCTCGACGACGAGAGCCAGCAGGCCTTCGTCCGTCACTTCGGCGACGTCACCACCGCCCACCCGACCGTGCCCGCCGTCGACGGCGCTCCGAACGTGCTGCCCGTCGACAGCGAGCGGGGCGTCGCCAACCACTGGCACACCGACGTCACGTTCGTCCTCAACCCGCCGCAGGCCAGCACCCTGCGCAGCATCACGATCCCGCCGTACGGCGGCGAGACCCTGATCGCCAGCTCGGCCGCCGCCTACCGTCAGCTGCCCGAACCGCTGCGCGCGCTGGCCGACACGCTGTGGGCGGAGCACACCAACGACTACGACTACGCGGTTCCCGCGGAGGACATCGACGAGGAACAGGACGCCCAGCGCGCCCAGTTCACCTCCATCAAGTTCCGCACCGCCCACCCCGTGGTCCGGGTCCATCCGCTGACCGGTGAACGCGGTCTGTTCATCGGCGGGTTCGCACAGCGGATCGTGGGGCTGTCGGTGGGTGAGTCGCGCAGGATCCTCGACCTGCTCCAGGCGTACGTCGTCCGGCCGGAGAACGTCCTGCGCCACCGCTGGTCGGAGAACCAGCTGGTGCTGTTCGACAACCGCATCACCCAGCACTACGCCGTCGACAACTACGACAAGCAGCAGCGCCGGCTGCACCGGGTGACCGCCGCCGGCGACATCCCGGTCGGCATCGAGGGCAAGGAGAGCTACGCGATCGAGGGGAACGCGGCGCACTACACGTCCGTCGCGGCCTGACCGCGCCGCGCACCCGGCGGCCGCGTCCCGTCGGAGGCTGATCCGGTTCCCGCCGAAGAAGGCCCTCACGGTGTACCCGTGAGGGCCTTCTTCGGCATGCCGGAGCGGCCCCGCGAGGACAGGACTCGCGGAGCCGCTCTCATGCCGTCCTCGTGCCGCGACGCAGTGGCGACGGTGGGCGTCTCGACGCCCGGACGGCGCGGGGGGTTCCCGCAGGACGCCGTCACGGGCGACAGTGGCCCGCATGGGTCTTCCGAAGAGGCGTTGCCCCAACTGCGGGGACACCGAGCAGCACTTCCGGCACCTGCACGACGCCGAGCGCGTCTACGCCCTCGGGCAGGTGCACCGCGCGGACGTCGACAAGTACCGGCGCTGCACCCGCCAGGGCTGTGTGCGGGTGCAGTCCTACTTCAACTGGAGGGCCGGCTTCGACCTCCCGGAGGAGTTCCGGACGCCGCCGCAGCCGGCCTAGTCACAGGGCCCGGACGCGGGCCCGGAGGCTCACAGGTTGCTGAAGTCGGGGCCCTTGGTGCGGGTGCGCTTGATCTCGTAGAAACCGGGGACCGAGGCCACCGCGAGGGTGCCGTCCCACAGGCGGGCGGCCTCCTCGCCCTGAGGGGCGGGGGTGACGACGGGGCCGAAGAAGGCGATCTGCTCGCCGTCGGGTCCGGGCACGGCGATGACGGGGGTGCCGACGTCCTGGCCGACCTTCTCGATGCCCTCCTTGTGGGAGGCGCGCAGCTGGGCGTCGAACTCGAAGTCCGACTGCTCGGCGTAGTCGATCAGGGAGGCGGGCAGGCCGACGTCCTTCAGCGCACCGGCGATGGCCTCCACGGTCGGGCCCTCGCCGTTGTTGTGTATGCGGGTGCCGAGAGCGGTGTAGAGCGGGCCGAGGACGTCCTCGCCGTGCAGCTGCCATGCGGCGGTGACCACGCGCACCGGCTGCCAGGCCTTGACCGCCAGCATCTCGCGGTACTCCTCGGGCAGCTCGTCGAGCTTGTTCTCGTTGAGGACGGCGAGGCTCATCAGATGCCAGCGGACCTCGATGTCACGGACCTTCTCCACTTCCAGCACCCACCGGGAGGTCATCCAGGCCCACGGGCACAGCGGGTCGAACCAGAAGTCGACGGGGGTCTTCTCCGACATGTCTCTCCCTAGAGATCCTCAGCAGGCACAGCTCTTCCGTCCAACACCGCGGCCGTGGCGCACATTCCCTGCTGCCCCGTGTCAGGGGCGCATGGCAGGATCGCTCCTGTCCGCCAGACCCATGCGCCACGCAGTGAGGGAGTACCGCCTGTGCCCGGTGAGAACCTGTCCCGCGACGAGGCCCGGGAGCGGGCCGCCCTGCTGTCCGTCGACGGGTACGACGTGTCCCTCGACGTCCGTTCGGCGGTCGACGACCGGTCCGGGGAGGCGCCGCGCACCTTCAGGTCGGTCACCACGGTCCGGTTCCGCTGCAACGAGCCCGGCGCGTCGAGCTTCGCCGACCTGATCGCGCCGAGTGTGACGTCCGTCTCCCTCAACGGCCGCGACCTCGACCCCGGCGAGGTCTTCGACGGCGCCCGGATCCTGCTGGAGGACCTGGCGGCGGAGAACGAGCTGGTGGTGGACGCCCTGTGCGCCTACTCCCGCACCGGCGAGGGCCTGCACCGCTTCGTCGACCCGGAGGACGGCGAGGTCTACCTCTACACGCAGTACGAGCCCGCCGACGCGCGCCGGGTGTTCGTCACCTTCGAGCAGCCCGACCTCAAGGCCCCCTTCCGCTTCGAGGTGCGCGCGCCCGAGGAGTGGACGGTGTGGAGCAACGGCGCCGGCGAGCGCGCGGACGGGGTCTGGCGGTTCGCGGAGACGAAGCCGATCTCGACGTACATCACCTGTGTCGTGGCGGGTCCGTACCACTACGTGACGGACACGTACACGCGCGACCTGGGCGACGGCACGACGCTGGAGATCCCGCTCGGCGCGATGTGCCGCAAGGGGCTGGCCCCCTACTTCGAGGCCGACGACGTCTTCCTGATCACGCGGCAGGGCCTGGACTTCTTCCACGACCACTTCGACTACCCGTACCCCTTCGGCAAGTACGACCAGGCGTTCGTGCCCGAGTACAACCTCGGCGCGATGGAGAACCCGGGCCTGGTGACCTTCCGCGAGGAGTACATCTTCCGCGGGAAGGTGACACAGGCCTCCTACGAGGCGCGGGCCAACGTCATCCTGCACGAGATGGCCCACATGTGGTTCGGCGACCTCGTCACCATGGTGTGGTGGGACGATCTGTGGCTGAAGGAGTCCTTCGCCGACTTCATGGGCACCTTCGCGAATGTCGGCGCGACGCGCTTCTCGGACGCCTGGATCACCTTCGCCAACCGCCGCAAGGCCTGGGCCTACCGCGCGGACCAGCTGCCCTCCACGCACCCGATCACCGCCGACATCCGCGACCTGCAGGACGCCAAGCTCAACTTCGACGGCATCACCTACGCCAAGGGCGCAAGCGTGCTCAAGCAGCTGGTGGCCTACGTCGGCCAGGACGCGTTCCTGGAGGGCGCCCGCCGCTACTTCAAGCGGCACGCGTACGGCAACACCGGCCTCGGCGACCTGCTGTCGGTGCTCGGCGAGACCAGCGGCCGGGACATGGGCGCATGGGCGCGGTCCTGGCTGCAGACGGCGGGCGTGAACTCGCTGACCCCGCAGGTGCTGCTGGACGCGGCGGGACGGGTCGCCGAGCTGGCGGTGCTCCAGGAGGCCCCGGAGTCCCACCCGGAGCTGCGTCCGCACCGGGTGGCCGTCGGCCTGTACCGCCGGGAGGACGGCCGTCTGGTGCGGTACGCGCGCGCCGAGGCGGACGTCGACGGTCCGCGCACGATCGTGCCGGACATGGCCGGCCAGGAGGCCCCGGAGCTGGTCCTGGTCAACGACGACGACCTGACGTACTGCAAGACCCGCTTCGACGAGACCTCGCTGGACGCGCTGCGCTCCTCCCTGGGCGACATCAGCGACCCGCTGGCCCGCGCGCTGTGCTGGTCGGCGCTGTGGAACATGACGCGGGACGCGCTGCTGCCCGCCCGGGACTTCATCGGGCTGGTGCTGCGCTTCGCGGGGCGCGAGTCGGACATCGGGGTGCTGCAGATGCTGCACGCGTGGGCGGAGTCGGCGCTGGTGCACTACGTGGCGCCGCCGCTGCGGGAGACCGGCGCGCGGCTGCTGGCCGAGGGCGCCGAGCGCGAGCTGTACGCCGCCGAGCCGGGCAGCGAGCACCAGCTGGCCTGGGCGCGGTTCTTCGCCGGCACGGCCGAGAGCCCGGCCGGCTTCGAGCTGCTGCAGGGTCTGCTGGACGGCACGACGGCCATCGAGGGGCTGGAGGTCGACCAGGAACTGCGCTGGGTGTTCCTGGAGCCGCTGGCCGCGCACGGGTACGCGGACGAGAAGGCGCTGGAGGCCGAACTGGCCCGCGACGACACCGCGTCCGGCCGCCGCCACCAGGTCCGCTGCCTCGCCGCCCGCCCCTCGGCGGCGGTCAAGGCGCAGGCGTGGGCGCAGGTGGTGGAGTCCGACGGCCTGTCCAACGCCCTGGTGGAGGCGACGATCGCCGGGTTCGGCCAGCCCTCGCAGCGGGAGCTGCTGGCGCCGTACCGGGACAAGTACTTCGCGGCGATCGAGCGGGTCTGGTCCGAGCGTTCCATCCAGATCGCGATGACCATCGTCAAGGGCCTGTTCCCGTCCCTGCAGGACTCCCCGCAGACGTTGGTGGAGACGGACGTCTGGCTGGCCGCGCACGACTCGGCGCCCCCGGCACTTCGCCGGCTGGTCCTCGAGGCGTGGGACGACCACGCGCGGGGCCTGCGCGGACAGGCGTGCGACGCGCGGGCCGAAGCGGGGACCGCGGCCGACTAGGACTTCGCCGGGCGCTTCCCCAGGCCCTACCTTTGGCCATGAATTCTGCCGACGGTCACCGTTACGGAATTCAGCCAATCCGACCCGTAACCCCTGGCCGCCTCATTCGGGACCAGGGGTTTTCGGCGCCTACTCGGCATCCGAACATCCGTCCTTTAGTGCGGACTTGTCCGGGTTTGTCGACAGGCGTGTAACAGCGGTTAATCGGCCCGCAGAGTGCGGAATCCCGGCTGCATGACCCACAACACCCCGCTCCCCCGCGTCCCCTCGGCCTCCCCCCGCCCCGTCCGCCGCCTCTCCGACGTCCACCGCCGGGTCGCCACCGCCGCCCGCCTGCGCTCGCAGGGCGTGGCGTCGGCCGAGGCCGACGAGCAGTGCCGTCCCGGCGGGCCCTGGCAGCAGGTGCTGCCCGGCGTGTACCTGCTCCACCCGGGTCCGCCCACCAGCGAGGAGCGGCTGCACGCGGTGCTGATGTACGCGGCCCGCGAGACGTCGGCGCCCGGTGTGCCGTCCCAGCCCGCCTCGGGGGACCCGCACCGGCCGGTGTACAGGGACGCGATGATCACCGGTCTGGCGGCCCTGAACCTGCACGGGCTGGCGTCCGCCCCGCCGCTGATGTCGCTGGAGCACGTCGACGTCCTGGTGCCGCGGCTGCGCCGGCTGCGCTCTACGGGCTGCGCGCACGTCGTCCGCACGGCCTCGCTGCCGGCTCCGGAGCAGGCGACCGGCGTCCCGGTGGCGCCGGTGCCGCGCGCCCTGGCGGACGCGGTGGCCGGACTGACCGACGCGAGCGTGGTGCGGCGGCTGCTGTCGGAGGCGGTGCGAGGCGGCCACTGCGAACCGACGGCCGTGGTGCGGGAGTTGACGGACGCCAAGCTGCTGAGCCGGCCGCACGTGGTGGACGCCGTGGACGCGTTGCTCGCGGAGGGACGCGCGATCGCGGAGGACCGCCTGTACGCGATGGTGCGCGAGCACGGCCTGCCCGACCCGGTCTGGAACGTGGACCTGCGTCTGCCGGGCGGCCCCCACCTCGGCGGCCTGGACGCCTACTGGCCGGAACAGGCGGTGGCGGTGGAGCTGGACACCCGGGCCCCGCGCCAGGACGAGGACGCGCTGTGGTCCGAGTACGCGCGCAAGCGGGAACACCTGGAGCGTCTGGGCATCACCGTCGTGCACGTCACCCCGAAGAAGCTGCGGGACGCGAGCGAACAGCAGGCGGCGGTGGTCCGCACGGCCCTGATGGCGTCGGGCGACCGCGACCCGGCCGCGTATGTCGTGGTGCTTCCCCGGTAGGAGATCCTCCCCTTCGCGAACGAGGGGCTTCCTGGTTCGGACAGCCTGGCGGAACAGCGTTCCGCCAGGTCCGGCGCCGTCGATGACGCAGCTCGCCCGCGAGGACGTACAGCCACTCGGAGCCGCCGTGGGTCGCGAGGCGCGACTTTCGGGGGCGCCGGCGCCCGCGGGAAGACCTGCACCCGGCACGGACACCGCGTCGGACGGATACCGCGTCAGCGGCACGAGGACGCTGCCGTGCGCCCTGCGCAGCGGCTCGAGGCCACCCGGGGGTCGCCGCCGGCCGGAGCGGCGACCGGCCGGCCGAGGGCGACGCGGTGCGCGCGGGCCCACAGGACGGCAGGTCGGGGGTCTCTCATCCCGCGGGCGGCACGGCTCCTTCCTCGGACGGCACGGCCCGCCCGGGCGGCAGAGATTCCCCGGACGCCGTGGCCTCCCCGCGTTCCATGACCTCCCCGGACGGCACGGCCTCCCCGGACGGCACGACCCGCCGGCCGGTCATCGGGCGTTCCCGCCACAGTGCGAGCGCGGTGTCGACCAGGCGGATCCGGGTGAGGGAGGCGACCGCGTCCAGGTCGTGCCAGGCGGCCATGTCGGTGGAGCCGTTCACCTCGTGGCGCAGCTCCCCGCCGACGACCCGCCCCTCGTAGAGGACGCGGACGGCGTGATGGTCCACGGGGCCCCGCAGGCCCGCGCGGCGGAAGGTGCGGCGGGCGGAGTCGATGCCGAGCAGACCGGTCACCTCGACGCGGTAGCCGGTCTCCTCGTCGAGCTCGCGCACGACGGTGTCGAGGGGGTCCTCGCCGTGCTCCATCCCGCCGCCGGGGAGCACCCACTCGGGGGTGCCGTCGGGAGCCGGCGAGCGGGCGAGCAGCAACCGGCCTTCGCGGACACAGACGGCGTAGGCCGCCACCCTCAACCTCTTGCGCATACCGGGACGGTAGCCGGACCCGTCCGCCCGGACAGGGGATTTCCGGCCCCACAGCAGTCGGACAGCACGCACACAGTCGGCTCGTAGAGGGTTTTCCCCATGCATCCATATCGATTCGGTCAACTCTCCCCAAACAACTGACTCTTAGGCAAAGCTTTGCGGTCATCCGGGAGCGCATTCCGGAGGACCGTGATCAGGCAGGAACGGCCTGATCACGCGTCGCTCGTTCCTTTACCTACAAGGGATGCCGATGACCCTCACCCCCGAGCGTGAACCGATATCGGGCGCAAGACGCGTGGCCCGGACAGCCGTGGCCGCCGGTCTCGTGGCCGCGCTGTCCGCGGCCGGACCGATACCCATGGCCTTCTCCGCCGACGCCGGCCAGACCTCGGCCGCGGCCGACCCGGGCGTGAAGTCCGCCCACGACAAGCTCGGCGCCGACGACGCCGACCTCCTCGCCGAGGCCAAGGCCGCCGGCGACAAGAACGTCACCCTGATGGTCGCCACCGCCCCCGGCCAGACCGAGCAGGTCGCCGAGGAGCTGGACGCGGTCAAGGGCGGCTCCGTGGGCCAGTCCTACGACAAGCTCGGTTACGTCCGCGCCACCGTCCCGACCGGCAAGGCCGACTCCGCGATCGCCGCGGCCGCCAAGCTGTCCTCGGTGCACGCCATCGACCTGCGCCAGAACATCGTCCTCGACGACCCGGCGCCCGGCGCGGACACCGCCAAGGCCGGCAGGTCCGCCGCGAAGACGAAGACCTACCCGGCGCCGAGCAGGAAGACGCCCGCCGAGAACCCGTACAACCCGTCCTTCGAGACGGGCGCCGTCGACTTCGTGAAGAAGAACCCGAAGGCGGACGGCCGCGGCGTCACCATCGGCATCCTCGACTCGGGCGTGGACCTCGGCCACCCCGCGCTGCAGAAGACCACCACCGGCGAGCGCAAGATCGTCGACTGGGTGACGGCCACCGACCCGATCCTCGACAGCGACGCCTCCTGGCGCCCGATGACGACCTCCGTGTCCGGGCCCAGCTTCACCTTCGGCGGCCGCACCTGGACCGCGAAGCCCGGCTCGTACCAGGTCAACCTGTTCCGCGAGTCCGCCACCGCCGGCGGCGACGCCAAGGGCGACGTCAACCGCGACGGCGACACCACCGACGTGTGGGGCGTCCTGTACGACGCGGCCGCCGGCACCGTCACCGTCGACGTCAACAACAACGGCGACTTCGGCGACGACACCGCGATGAAGCCGTACAAGGACGGTTACCAGGTCGGATACTTCGGCACCGACAACCCGGCGACCGACGTCGTCGAGCGCCAGCCGTTCGTCGTGCAGATCCGCAAGGACGTGCCGATGGACCCGTTCGGCGGCGACTGGGTCGGCAAGAAGGCCGACTTCGCCAACATCGGTCTCATCGCCAGCGAGCACGGCACCCACGTCGCCGGCATCACCGCCGCGAACGGCCTGTTCGGCGGCAGCATGAACGGCGCCGCGCCCGGCGCGAAGCTCGTCTCCTCCCGCGCCTGCGTCTTCGGCCCGGGCTGCACCAACGTGGCCCTCACCGAGGGCATGATCGACCTGGTCGTCAACCGCGGCGTCGACATCGTCAACATGTCGATCGGCGGACTGCCGGGTCTGAACGACGGCAACAACGCGCGCGCCGAGCTGTACACGCGCCTCATCGACACCTACGGCGTCCAGCTCGTGATCTCCGCGGGCAACGAGGGCCCCGGCGCGAACACCATCGGCGACCCCGGTCTGGCCGACAAGGTGATCTCGGTCGGCGCGGCCATCTCCAAGGAGACCTGGGCCTCGAACTACGGCTCGCAGGTGACGAAGAAGTACGCGCTGCTGCCGTTCTCGTCGCGCGGCCCGCGTGAGGACGGCGGCTTCACGCCGACGCTCGTCGCGCCCGGCGCCTCGATCAACACCACCCAGACCTGGCTGCCGGGCTCCCCGGTCGCCGACGCGGGCTACCCGCTGCCGGCCGGCTACTCCATGCTGCAGGGCACCTCGATGGCCTCCCCGCAGGCCGCGGGCGCCTCGGCGCTGTTGATCTCGGCCGCCAAGCAGCACAAGGTCGCGCTCACCCCGGCGATCCTGCGCACGGCGCTGACCTCGACCGCCCACCACATCAAGGGTGTGCAGGCGTACGAGGAGGGCGCGGGCGCCATCGACATCGTGGACGCCTGGAAGTCCATCAGGAAGGGCGCCACCGCCCACGACTACACCGTCAAGGCCCCGGTCGACACCGCGCTCGACCAGGCCCTGAAGACCCCGGGCTTCGGCACCGGCGTCTACGACCGCGAGAGCGGTCTGAAGGCCGGACAGAAGAAGACCTACGACGTCACCGTCACCCGCACGTCGGGCCCCGACAAGGCGGTCCGCCACGAGCTGGAGCTCGCGAACAACGCGGCCGGCGCCTTCCGGATCCTCGGCGACGACGAGGTGAAGCTGCCGCTGAACAAGCCGGTGACCGTCAGGATCCAGGCCACGCCGAAGGCCGCGGGCATCGCCAGCGCCATCCTGGAGGTCGACGACCCGAAGACCGAGGGCGTCGACAAGCAGATCCTCAACACGGTCGTCGTCTCGACGCCGGTGAAGCACACGTTCTCCGTGTCGAACACCGTGCAGCGCAACAGCTTCCAGTCGTACTTCCTGACCGTGCCCGAGGGCGCCAAGTCCTTCGAGGTCGCGATCAGCGGGCTGAAGGACAAGAGCCAGACCCGGTTCATCTCGATCCACCCGTACGGCGTCGCGGTCGAGGACAGCTCCACGATCTACTGCTACAGCAACTACCCCGACACCAACGGCTGCCGGCCGGACGCCCGTTCGTACCAGAACCCGCAGGCCGGTGTCTGGGAGATCGAGGTCGAGTCGCGCCGCACGTCGCCGCTGCTGGACAACCCGTACAAGCTGGACGCGACCGTCTACGGCGCCGTCTTCGACCCGGCGACCGTGACCGTGCCCGAGGCGAAGGTCGGCACCCCGGCCGCCGTCTCCTGGAAGGTCACGAACAACTTCGCCGCGATCGACGGCAAGCTGGTCGGCGGTCCGCTCGGCTCGTCCAAGGCGACCCGTCCGACCATCGCGAACGGCGCGACCCAGACCACCACGGTCGAGGTCCCGGCCGGCGCCAAGTCGCTCGACGTCTCCATCGGCAACGTCTCGGACGCCTCCGCCGACCTGGACCTCACGGTCTTCGACGCGGCCGGCAAGCAGGTCGCGCAGCAGGCCGACGGTGACGCGGAGGAGGCCGTCTCCATCCCGTCGCCGGCCGCCGGCACATACACCATCGAGGTCGCCGGGTACTCCGTCCCGGCCGGCACGACGGCGTACGACTACCTGGACGTGTTCTTCTCGTCCACCCTGGGCACCGTCGCCGTCGACGCGTCGACGCCGGTGAAGCTCGGCACGGGCGCCTCGGCGTCGGTCAAGGCGACCGTCACCGCCGCGGCCGCCGCGCCCGAGGGCCGGGCCTTCTTCGGCCAGGTCCAGCTGGTGAACGCGCGGGGCACCGTCGCGGGCTCCGGCAGCGTGGCGATCGAGAAGGTCACCCCGTAACACCCTGCACGGCAGTGGGGGGGGGGGTCCGAAAGGGCGCCCGCCCCCCACCGTTCCCGCCCCTCCCCGTTCCCTCAGGGCACACGCCATGCCCCGGTGCCCGCACGGCGACCCGGCAGTCGGCCGCCGGTCCGCCCGACCGTCCGCCGCCCGCCGTTCACCGCCCTCCGCCCGGGCACGCGCCGCGCGACCCGGGAACCCCGTCCCGGCGGTCCGACGGCCCGGCCGTCCGGCCGGTCAGCCGGTCAGCCGGGCGGGGCTCCGTCGCAGGCGAGGCCGTCCGTCTCGGGCAGCGCCCGGGCGAGCGCGGTCCGCTCGGGCGCGATGTCGGCCTCTCCGACCGCCCAGACGTCGGGTGTGGCCGACGCCCGCCCCAGCGCGACCAGCACGTGGTCGCCCGCCGCCAGCAGCGGGTCCATGTCGTGCTCCATCTCGAAGGCCGCCTCCGGCGTGCTCACGGCCGGCCGGTACGCGTGCGTGACGCGCAGCGTGACGCGCTCGCGGGTCGTGCCGGGCAGCGGGCGGACGTCCGTCACCTCGCCCTCCACCACGAGCCGGGTGCAGACGAGGTACCCGGGGTCGGCGAGGGGACTGCCCGAGTTCTCGGCGCCCTTGGCCCCCGACCCGTCGGCGCCCGCGCCCGCGTCGCTCGCGGCGCTGGCCTTCGCGTCGGCGTCGTCGGACGCCCCGTGCTGCACCTGGACGACCGCCCACCCGGCCCCGAAGACCATCGCGCCGGCGGCGGCGACGCCCGCGGCACGCAGCACGAGAGGCCGCAGCCGGGCCGTCGGCGTGGGCCGGGACGGCGAGGGGAACCGGGACGCGCGCGGCCGGGGACGCCGAAATCGCCCGGGCCGGTGCGCCGGGGCGGTCCGCTGCTCCGTCCGGGCCGCCGGTTGCGCCGTGAGGGCGTCCGCGAGGAGGCCGAGCTGTTCGCGCAGCAGCGCGAGGTCGGCCGTGGCCGAGCGGTGCTCCGCCATGAAGGCGTCGTCCGCGCGGCTCTCGTCCGGCAGCGGCTCGTCGGCGATCGCCGCCATCAGGGCGTCCAGACCGGCGCGGCCGTCGTGTTCCGCGGTCACGTCACACCACCTCGTCCTCGTGCAGGCGGGCGCGCAGGGCCCGGACCGCCGTGTGCAGACGGCTCTTGACGGTGCCCTCCGGAACGCCCAGCTCCCGGGCTATCGAGCGCACCGGCAGGTCGGCGTAGAAGCGCAGGACGAGAACCTGGCGCTGGGCGTCGGGCAGCTCGTCCAGGCCCTGGGCGACGGCGAGGGAGAGCACGCTGGTGTCCTCGCCCGAGGCGGGCTCGTGCTGGCGCAGCGAGGCCAGCCGCTCCCCCAGCCGCTCCTGACGGCGCTTGGCGCGATGCCAGTCCATGGCCAGGTTGGAGGCCACGACCGCGGCCCACGCGGAGACGTCGCGCGGCGCCTCGTAGCCCTTCGCCGCCCGTTCCAGCAGCCGTAGGCGGACCTGCTGCACCCCGTCCGGCAGGTCCGCCTGCGGCACCCCGCCCAGCGCGAGCACCGCCCGCACCCGGCGTTCCTGCGCCGCGTCCAGAGGGTCGTCGCCGGACACGGTCCCGTCCCCCTGGACGCGGTGGGCTCTTCTGCGCAGCACAGCCACCCCTCCCTACCGCGTTTCCTTTACGACGCCGTGGGCCGCGGAAACGTTCGGCCGAGTCGTGGGGGATCTCGCAGAGGCGTACGTCACACCGGTGCGCGCGGCAGCACAGCTTGCGGTGCGGGGCGGCCGCTGGGCGAATTCCTCCAGCTCAGCGGGGTGCGGGAGGGAGTTCCGTAACCGGCGGGCCCGGCGAGGCGTCCCAGCCCTCGGGCATGGGGGGCAAAGAATTGGACAGGCGGGCCGGGGTCGGCCGCATCATGGAACGGCCTCGGCCAGGCAACACGCACGTAAATGGGACGGACAGAGGGAGTCGCCGTGAGGGTCGGAATCGTCGGAGCCACCGGTCAGGTCGGCACGGTCATGCGCAGGATCCTCAAGGAGCGGGACTTCCCGGTCACGCAGCTGCGCCTGTTCGCGTCGGCCCGCTCGGCGGGGACGGTCCTGGACGGCGTGACGGTGGAGGACGCGGCGACGGCCGACTACGCGGACCTGGACATCGTCCTGTTCTCGGCGGGCGGCGCGACGTCGAAGGCGCTCGCGGAGAAGGTCGCCTCGCAGGGCGCGGTCGTGATCGACAACTCCTCCGCCTGGCGCAAGGACCCCGAGGTCCCGCTGGTCGTCTCCGAGGTGAACCCGCACGCGATCGCGAACCGCCCCAAGGGCATCATCGCCAACCCCAACTGCACCACGATGGCCGCGATGCCGGTCCTGAAGCCGCTGCACGCGGAGGCCGGTCTGGAGGCGCTGGTGGTCGCCACGTACCAGGCGGTGTCCGGATCGGGCGTGGCCGGCGTGGCGGAGCTGCACGGCCAGGCGCAGAAGGTGGTGCCGGACGCGGACAAGCTGACCCACGACGGCGGGTCGGTCGACTTCCCCGAGCCGCAGGTCTACAAGCGTCCCATCGCCTTCAACGTCGTCCCGCTCGCCGGCTCGATCGTCGAGGACGGCCTGGGCGAGACGGACGAGGAGCAGAAGCTCCGCAACGAGTCCCGCAAGATCCTGGAGATCCCGGACCTCAAGGTCTCCGGCACCTGTGTCCGCGTCCCGGTGTTCTCGGGGCACTCCCTCCAGGTCAACGCCCGCTTCGCCCGCCCGCTGTCCGCGGAGCGCGCGACCGAGCTGCTGTCCGAGGCCGCCGGCGTGGTCCTCACCGACATCCCGACGCCGCTCGAGGCGGCCGGCCAGGACCCGTCCTTCGTGGGCCGCATCCGCCGGGACGAGACCGTGGAGCACGGCCTCGCCCTGTTCATCTCCAACGACAACCTGCGCAAGGGCGCGGCGCTGAACGCGGTGCAGATCGCGGAGCTGGTGGCGGACGAGCTCAGGTCCGCCTGACCTCGTAGAGGTAGCAGCCGTACTCGACGGCCCGGACGTGGACGAACGCCACGGCCGGGTCGTCGAACGCTTCCCGCAACGCCGCGTCGAGCCCGCCCGCTCCGACGAGCGCGCCGCCCAGGATGCGGCCCTCCCCGGAGTACCGCCGCACGGTCCGGTGGGCTTCGCCGAAGGGGTGAGCGGACCCGGCTGACGAGGCGCCGTCCCCGATGAAGCCGTCTCCCGGGGCGCCGTCTCCGATGAAGCCGTCTCCGATGAAGCCGTCTCCCGGGGCGCCGTCTCCGGTGAAGCCGGGGCAGGCGTCGGCGTGCACGAACACCGGCCCCTGTTCGTCGTAGGCCCCGGGCTCGGCCCCCGTCTCGGCCGCCCAGCGCCGCAGCGGCGCGTACGACACGAGCGCGATGCGCTCCCCCACGGCGCTGCGCCGCAGACAGCACCGCAGCGGCGCGCCCCCCTCGACGTCCGCGAACGGCGCCGCCGGCCGGCCCGCGTCGTCCCGGCCCCGTATCTCACTCAGCGCCGCCGCGGACATCGCCCGCACCGCGAACGCCCGTACCGCCCGAATCTCCGTCGTCGTCTCCATGCCTTCACCCTCCTCCGGCGCGCGGAGCCGGACCGGCGGAATCCGGACATCGAGGTGGGCGGGGACCGCGACGACGGGCCGTCGGCGGGGGGCGGCGACAGCGGGCGCCGTCCGTCCGGAAGGCCGTCGCCCGGGGCGGCCGTCCCGTGGAAGGATGACGCAACCGACACATATCGAGGAGATGACCGCGTGCCTGGCACAAACCTGACTCGCGAAGAGGCGCAGCAGCGGGCGAAACTGCTCAGCGTCGACTCTTACGAGGTCGATCTCGACCTCTCCGGCGCGCGGGAGGGCGGCACCTACCGGTCCGTGACCACGGTGCGCTTCGACGTGGCCGAAAACGGCTCCCCGTCCTTCATCGACCTGGTGGCCCCGACCGTCCACGAGGTGACGCTCAACGGGGAGGAGCTGGCCCCGGAGGAGGTGTTCCAGGACTCCAGGATCGCGCTGCCGGGCCTGCTGCAGGGCCGTAACGTCCTGCGGGTCGTGGCGGACTGCGCCTACACCAACACCGGCGAGGGCCTGCACCGGTTCGTCGACCCGGTCGACGAACAGACCTATCTCTACACCCAGTTCGAGGTGCCGGACGCCCGTCGTGTGTTCGCGTCCTTCGAGCAGCCCGACCTCAAGGCGACCTTCCAGTTCACCGTGAAGGCGCCGACCGGCTGGACCGTCGTCTCCAACTCCCCGACGCCGGAGCCCAAGGACGACGTCTGGGTGTTCGAGCCAACCCCGCGGATCTCCAGCTACATCACCGCGCTCGTGGTCGGCCCGTACCACAGCGTCCACAGCGTGTACGAGAAGGACGGGCAGTCGGTGCCGCTCGGCATCTACTGCCGGCCCTCCCTGGCCGAGTTCCTCGACTCGGACGCGATCTTCGAGGTCACCCGCCAGGGCTTCGACTGGTTCCAGGAGAAGTTCGACTACGCGTACCCGTTCAAGAAGTACGACCAGCTGTTCGTGCCGGAGTTCAACGCGGGCGCGATGGAGAACGCGGGCGCGGTCACCATCCGCGACCAGTACGTGTTCCGGTCCAAGGTGACCGACGCCGCGTACGAGCTGCGCGCGGAGACGATCCTGCACGAGCTGGCCCACATGTGGTTCGGCGACCTGGTCACCATGGAGTGGTGGAACGACCTGTGGCTGAACGAGTCGTTCGCCACCTACACCTCGATCGCCTGCCAGGCGTACGCGCCGGACTCGCGCTGGCCGCACTCGTGGACCACGTTCGCCAACTCCATGAAGACCTGGGCCTACCGGCAGGACCAGCTGCCCTCGACGCACCCGATCATGGCCGAGATCGGCGACCTGGACGACGTCCTGGTCAACTTCGACGGCATCACCTACGCCAAGGGCGCGTCCGTCCTGAAGCAGCTCGTGGCGTACGTCGGCATGGACGAGTTCTTCGCGGGCGTGCAGGCGTACTTCAAGCGGCACGCCTTCGGCAACACGCGGCTGTCCGACCTGCTCGGCGCGCTGGAGGAGACCTCCGGCCGCGACCTCGCCACCTGGTCCCGGAAGTGGCTGCAGACGGCCGGCATCAACGTCCTGCGCCCCGAGATCGAGACGGACGCCGAGGGCGTCATCACCTCGTTCGCCGTCCGCCAGGAGGCCCCGGCGCTCCCGGCCGGCGCGAAGGGCGAGCCGACCCTGCGTCCGCACCGGATCGCCGTCGGCCTGTACGGCCTCGACGGCGACAGCGGCAAGCTGCTGCGCGACGAGCGCGTGGAGCTGGACATCGACGGCGAGCTGACGGCCGTTCCGCAGCTGGTCGGCAAGCGCCGTCCGGACGTCGTCCTGCTCAACGACGACGACCTGTCGTACGCCAAGGTCCGCCTGGACGAGCAGTCGCTCGCCTTCGTCACCGAGCACCTGGGCGACTTCGAGGCGTCGCTGCCGCGCGCGCTGTGCTGGGCGTCGGCCTGGGACATGACCCGGGACGCCGAACTGCCCGCCCGCGACTACCTGTCCCTGGTGCTGTCCGGCATCGGCAAGGAGTCGGACATCGGCGTGGTCCAGTCGCTGCACCGTCAGGTCAAGCTCGCCGTCGACCTGTACGCCGACCCGACGGCCCGCGAGGCCCTGCTGACACGCTGGACGGACGCCACGCTCGCCCATCTGCGGTCCGCCGCCGCGGGCAGCGACCACCAGCTGGCCTGGGCGCGCGCGTTCGCGGCCACCGCCCGCACGCCCGAGCAGCTGGACCTCCTGGACTCCCTGCTGGACGGTTCGCAGACGATCGAGGGCCTGGCCGTCGACACCGAGCTGCGCTGGGCGTTCGTGCAGCGGCTCGCGGCGGTCGGCCGGTTCGACGAGGCGGAGATCGCCGCCGAGTACGAGCGCGACCGCACGGCTGCCGGCGAGCGGCACGCGGCGAGCGCGCGCGCCGCGCGTCCGACGCCGGAGGCCAAGGCGGAGGCGTGGTCGCAGGTCGTCGAGGACGACAAGCTGCCCAACGCCCTGCAGGAGGCGGTCATCGGCGGTTTCGTCCAGACGGACCAGCGTGAGCTGCTCGCGCCGTACACCGACCGCTACTTCGAGGTCGTCAAGGACATCTGGGAGTCCCGTTCTCACGAGATCGCCCAGCAGATCGCGGTCGGCCTCTACCCGGCGGTCCAGGTCTCCCGGGAGACCCTGGACAGCACGGACGCCTGGCTGGCCTCGGCCGAGCCGAACGCGGCTCTGCGCCGCCTGGTCTCCGAGTCCCGCTCGGGCGTGGAGCGCGCGCTGAAGGCCCAGGCGGCCGACGCGCGGTAGCCGGCTAGCGGAACGCGGCGCGTACCGAACACGGCACGTTCCGAACGCGGCGCGTGCGTCCGCGCCAGGACGACGGCGAGGGCGCCCGGTGATCACACCGGGCGCCCTCGCCGTCTGCTCACCTCCTCGCGGCCGTCCGCGCGGGAGGGCTGTCGGCGGCGGCTTCGCGGGTCTCGGGGTCCTCACGGGTCTCGGGGTCCTCGCCGTGGTCGCGGTCCTCGCCGTGGTCGCGGTCCTCGAGGTTCTCGCGGGGGCCGGGCGCGGTCCGCACGGCCGGCCGCTCCGGCCGCAGCTGTCCCGCGACCGTCGCGGCGAACGCCAGCGCCATGCCCGTCAGCTGCACGGGGGTCAGCGACTGGCCGAGCGCGGCCCAGCCGACGACGGCCGCGGTCAGCGGCGAGAGCGGGGCGAGGAAGGTGACCTGGGTGGCGCTGAGGCGGCCGATGCCGCGGAACCAGAGCCAGTAGGAGACGGCCGTGTTCGCCAGGGCGAGGTAGAGGTAGCCGCCCAGGGCGCGGCCGTCCAGCGCGGGCGGGGCGCCTTCGACGAGCAGGGCGAGCGGGGCGATGAGCAGACCGCCCGCGGTCAGCTGCCAGCCGGTCAGGGCGAGCGGGCCGACGCCTTCCGGGCGGCCCCACTTCTTCGTCAGGACCGTCCCGGCCGACATCGACGCCGTGGAGGCGAGGGCGGCGACCACCCCGAGCGCGTCCGGCGCCCCGGCCGCCTTCAGCACGACGAGGCTGACGCCGAACACGGCCGCCACCCCGGTGAGCAGGGTCCGTGCGGTGGGCCGCTGTCGCAGCAGCACCGCCGAGAGGCCGACGACGAACAGGGGGCCGACCGAGCTGACGATGGCCGCCATGCCGCCGGGCAGCCGGTAGGCGGCGAGGAAGAGGAGGGGGAAGAAGGCGCCGATGTTCAGCGCGCCGAGCACCGCGGCCCTGCCCCACCACATGCCGCGCGGCAGCACCCGGCCGAGCGCGAGCAGCAGCAGCCCGGCGGGCAGCGCCCGCATCAGGCCGGTGAACAGGGGCCGGTCGGCCGGGAGGAACTCGGAGGTGACGGCGTAGGTGGTGCCCCAGGAGACCGGGGCGAGGGCGGTGAGCAGGACGGTCGCTGACCTCTTCATAGAAGTAGCTTAGCGCTAAGTTACTTACTTGCAAGCCGCTTGCCTGTCATCCGCTAGTTCGCGAGCCACTTTCTTGCGGGTCACCGAAGCCGGGCGGATACTCGCCCCATGAGCAGCCGGCGCCCCACACCCGCAGACCCCTCGCGCAAGGACCCCTCGCGCAGGGACCCCGTCGACGCGATCGCGGAGCAGTGGGCGACGGTGAGGCCGGATCTCGACACCGCCGCCATGGAGGTGTTCGGCCGCATCGGCCGGATCGCCCGCGCGATGGGCGACCGCATGGAGCAGGCGTACGCGGCACTCGGCATCGCCCGCGGCGAGTTCGACGTCCTCGCCACTCTGCGCCGCTCCGGCGAGCCCTACACCCTCTCGCCGCGCCAGTTGTCGGCCACGCTGATGCTGACCACCGGCGGCATGACCGGCCGCCTCGACAAGCTGGAACGGGCCGGGCTGCTGCGCCGCTCCCCCGACCCGCACGACCGCCGCGGCCTCCAGGTCACGCTGACGGAGCGCGGGCTGGAGCTCGCCGACCGTGCGGTCGGCGCGGGTCTCGCCGTCCAGACGGACGCCCTCGCCGCAGCCCTGAACGCCGAGCAGGCCGACCGACTGGCCGACCTGCTGAGAGAGTTGCTGCTCTCCACGGAGACCCCCCGAAGCTGACGACGCCCGATCCGGTCAGGTGTCGAAGGGCCAGGCGAAGCCGAGTTCCTCGGCCCGCTCGCGGGTGCCGCCGCTGACCCGGCCGTAGCGCTTCGGGTCCTCCTCGGCCAGCCGGCGCAGGGCTGCCGCGGCCTGCTCCTCCGGTGGCGCGCCGTCGTCCGCGACAGCCCACTGGAACACCAGGGGGTCCCCTTCCGGGCGCCCGGCGGCGAGGCCCGGCTGGTACAGAAAGTTCACCTTGACGGTGTCCGGGTCGTCGAAGCCCGTGCCGACCCAGCCCCGGCGCGCGTCCCACCGGGCGAGCAGTTCCGGACGTGCCGTCAGCCCGGCCTTGACCAGCCGGGCCGTCCTGCGAGCCCGCCAGGACCAGTCGCCGTCGGTCTCCGCCCGGATGATCTCGGCGTCGTAGGCGGCCGCGTCGAAGCGGAGGGCGGGGACCGCGGGCGCGGGCCCACGGCTGCCCGGGAGGGTCGGACGCCGCCAGTCCTCCCACACCACCTCGTCGCCGTCACGGCGGACGGTGACGTGCAGCGCGCCGCAGCACCCCTCCGTGCACCAGGCCTCCGCGAGCTGCACCCGGCGAGGCTCGGAGTCCGCCCGCAGCATCCCCTCGTCCAGCAGGATCTCCGGACCGTGCGCCGGACCGAACGGGAACAGCGCCGGGACGAGCGGCCGTCCGTCCACGAGGATGCGGGTCTCCAGGCACGCCCGGTCGCCCTCCGGGTCGCCGGCCACGATCTCGATGCGCAGCCCGCCGCCGGCCGGGGCAGCACCGGTGAACGGCCGCCGTCCGGTACGCCGGATCCAGCCGGCCCGCCGCCGCCAGGCAGCAGCGGTGTCCGGATCCACGCCGGCCGCAACGGCCCGGGCGGCCTCAGGAGACCCGCCGGCTGGATCGGACGTGCTGCCGGGGTCCGTCACGGCGGTCCACGCCGGTCGGGCCAGCAGCCGGCCGAGGGCTGCCAGCAGGCCTTCGCGGCGGCCGGGCGGCCAGTCCAGCAGCACTCCGGTCCCGCTGCTCAGGCTCAGCGCGAGCGAAAGCAGCATGGCGTGGTGGTCGAGGGTCGGGGTCAGCAGACCGGCCCGGCCGACGACGGTCTCGTACACGCCCGGCGCGTCCCGGTAGTCGAGGAGTTCGCCCGGCGCGTCGCCCGCGCACGCGATCCGCACGAGCAGCAGACCCGCCCGGGCGAGCAACTCCGGGTCTGCGGGATGCGCGGCGAGCAGGTCGGGCAGCCGGGCGGCCTCCGCGACGCGCCGGGCGGTCCCGGCGCCGAGGAAGCGCGGACCGGCGGGGAAGGCCGTCAGCTCCCGGCGGACGGCCGCGTCGTCCGCCGCCGACGCAGATGCCGATGCCGATGCCGATGCCGATGCCGTCGCCAACGCCTGCACCAGCGGCCGGAGTTCGGGGCGGCCGACCGACGACAGCAGGCTGACAACGGCGCCGGCCCGGCGGTCGAGGACGTCCAGAGCCTGTATTGCCGCGCCGGTGAGGGAACGCACCAGACCGAGCACGAAGACGTGCGGGACGTCCTCGGGTTCGCCCACGCGGGCGAGCAGGGCGAGGCCGACGGTGACGGCGGGGACGGTGGTGCCGGTCCTGGTCAGCTGCCGGGCCAGCGAGCGGGCCGCCGGGCGCTGCTCGGCCGGCAGCGGCAGCGCGGCGACGGCGTACAGGACCGCCCTGCGGTGGCAGGCCCGGACGCCGAGTTCGGCGAACCGGCGGTGCAGGTCGGCCGCGTCCGCCGGCAGCGGGTCCAGTGCTCCCGGGACGACGACCGCCGCCTCCTTGTGGGACAGCGCGGACTCCCCCGCACCGGCTTCGGCCGGGGAGCCGGGGAGGTCGAAACCGCGGCCCGGCGGGAGGCCCTCAGGGGACTGTCGCCGCAGGCCCAGCGCCTGTTCGTACAGCGCGGGCGGGAGATCGTCCGGGGCGCTCACCGGGCGGTGGGGAACTCGATTCCGTAGGTCATGCGCACCAGCCTGCCCGCCGGGTTCTCGGCCTGTCGACGGATTTTCCGGACTGCGTCCCGCCGCCCTGCGGACCGGACGCACAGCGAGGGCGCCGGTCCCGCCGTGCACGGCCTGTGCGTACGTGCGGTGGGACCGGCGCCCTCGATGAGCGTGCCGAGAACGGGAGACTAGGCCTGGCCGGCCTCGGCCTTCCCCCGGACGGAGATGTTGGAGCTGGTGTCGTCGCCCCGGTCCTTCGACTTGTCCAGGACCCACACCAGTCCGGCGATCAGCGCGAACAGTGCGAGAGGGGCCACGACGTAGAGACCCAGCGTCTCGACGACGCTGAGACCCGGGCCGGGGTCGTCGCCGTCGTCGCGGGTCACCGCGAGCGCGGGGGACGACATGAGCAGCATCATCAGCGTCGTACCGGCAGCCAGGGCGCCGGCGCGCAGGGCGTTCTTCTTGTCCACGGTGCCCAAGTTAGCGAACGGCGTCGGGGCCCGCGCGTCCGGGGTGCCGTCCGAGGCGCGGGACGGCCCTCACGCGCCCTCCCGGGCGCCGCCGGACGGTTCGCCCCGCACGCCGCCCGACGGTTCGTCCCGCACGTCGCCGTACGGCTGGTCCACCGTGTCGCCGGGCGGCTCGCCGCCCGTGTCGACGGCCGCAGCTTCCTGGTCCCGCTCGCGCAGGACGTCCATCAGCGCGTGCAGTCTCGGCGAGGCCGCCAGTTGCTCCAGCGTGACCGGGCGGCCCTCGGCGTCCGCGATCGGCAGCCGCCAGTTCGGGTACTGGTCCCAGGTGCCGGGAAGGTTCTGCGGGCGGCGGTCGCCGACGCCGTCCGGCAGCCAGACGCCGATCATGCGGGCCGGGCTGCGCACCAGGAAGCGGTGGACGGCCTGGATCTCGGCCTCCTCCGAGGAGGCGTCGCCGCCGCCTCCGGTGCCGGCCAGGAGTCCGAGACGGCTCAGCTCGGCCAGCCATTCCGCGGTGTCGTTGGCGGCCGCGGTGCGCTCCTCCTCCAACGGGCGGGTCAGCAGGCCCAGCCGGTCGCGGAGTTCGACGTGCTCGCCGGTGAGCCGGGCTGCCGTGGACGGCAGGTCGTGGGTGGTCGCGGTGGCCAGGCAGTCGGCCCGCCAGCGGTCGGGGGAGAGCGGACGTCCGTCGCCCTCCCAGTCCCGTTCGAACCACAGGACGGACGTGCCGAGCACCCCGCGCTCGCGCAGCGCCTCCCGCACGCCCGGCTCGACCGTGCCGAGGTCCTCGCCGATCACCGCCGCGCCGGCCCGTGACGCCTCCAGCACGAGGACGGCGAGCATGGCGTCGGCGTCGTAGCGGACATAGGCGCCCTCGGTCGGCAGCTCGCCCTGCGGGACCCACCACAGGCGGAACAGGCCCATGACGTGGTCGATGCGCAGCGCGCCCGCGTAGCGGAACAGGGCCCGCAGCAGCCGTCGGTAGGGGGCGTAGCCGGAGGCGGCCAGCCGGTCGGGGCGCCAGGGCGGCAGGCCCCAGTCCTGGCCGCGGGCGTTGAAGGCGTCCGGCGGGGCGCCGACCGACATCCCGGCGGCGAAGTACTCCTGCTGCGCCCAGGCGTCGGCGCCCTCGGGGTGCACGCCGACCGCCAGGTCGTGCACGATCCCGACGGGCATGCCCGCCTCCCGCGCGGCGCGCTGGGCGGCGGTGAGCTGCTCGTCGGTGAGCCAGGCGAGCCGCGAGTGGAAGTCGACGCGGTCCATCAGCTCGCCCCGCGCGCGGGCGGTCTCGGCCGAGCGGGGATCGCGCAGTCCGGACGGCCACTGCCGCCACTGCGAGCCGTGCACCTCGGCGAGGGCGCACCAGGTGGCGTGGTCCTCCAGTGCCCGGCCCTGCTCGGCGAGGAAGTCGCAGTAGGCGGCGCGCCGGCCGGGGCCGAGCGGCACGCGGGCGACGAGTTCCAGAGCCTCCCGCTTGAGCTGCCACACCGCGTCCCGGTCGATCAGCCCGCCCTTGTCCAGGACGGCCTCGCGCAGTCGGCCGGCCCGCTCGAGCAGGGCGGCGCGCAGGGCGTCGTCCGGGACGTACGCGTATTCGGGGACGTCCTCGACGCGCAGGTGCACCGGATCGGGGAAGAGGCGGGAGGAGGGCCGGTAGGGGGAGGGATCGGTCGGGGAGCCGGGCACGGCCGCGTGCAGGGGGTTGACCTGCACGAATCCGGCGCCGAGTGTCCGTCCCGCCCAGCCGGTGAGTTCGCAGAGGTCGCCCAGGTCGCCCATGCCCCAGGAGCGGCGCGAGAGCAGCGAGTACAGCTGGACGAGGAGCCCGTACGACCGCCCCGCGGGCGTGGGCAGGCGGGCCGGTGCGACGACGAGGTGGGCGCAGCCCGTCCGCCCGTCCGGTGCGGTGGCCGTCAACCGGTGCACCCCCGGCGGAAGTTCTCCGACACCCTCCCGGCTCTCGCCGTGCTCGGTCTCGACGTGCAGCCGACTGCCCTCGGGGAGGGCCGCGAGCGCCTCGGGCGGGCTGCCGCTCCAGCACACCACGGTCGGCGGCAGGAGTCGCTCGCGCAGCTCCGCCTCCCGGGCGGCGAGCGCGGCGCGCACGGTCTGCGGCGCGCTCGCGTCGACGCCGAGGGCGGCCAGGACGCGGGTCACGGCGGCGGCGGATGCCGTGACCGTGCGGTCGGCGGAGGGCTGGTAGGAGGTGGCCACGCCGTGCAGCGCTGCGAGCCGGGCGAGCTCTTCCCCGGGGGGTGCGGTCATCTACGGCCTCGTGGAGTCGGAGTCCGCGGCGGCGAGCGGCGGCTCGCTGGTCAGGGGCTCGGCGTCGGGCAGAGGGGGTTCGCTGGTCAGCGGGGGTTCGGCGCAGGTTCCTTCGGCGCTGAAGGCGCACAGGCGGACGTCTTCGGTGGCGGCGGAGAGCTCCGCCGGGCGTTTGGACCGGGGCGGCGCGATCACGGTGGCCTCCTCATCGGATACGACATCGGTTACCGCAGCCCTACCCAGCGAACGCCGGGCCAGACGTCCCGCTGTCGCGCGCACTGCGTCACACGCTGCCACGGGACGCGGTGCGGGGGCGCCGTATGCCGACGGACACGCCGGGTCCGGGCGCCCACCCGCGGGGGCCCGGAGGGGGCACGGCGTCCCGCCCCGTGTCGTCCCGTCTCCCGTCCCCTGTCGCCCGTCTCCCGTCCCTGTCGCCCCGCACCCGGTGGCCCCGTCCCGCCCCTGGTCGTGCGTGTCTTCCCGTGTCGTGCTGTGCCGTGTCGTGAACCGAAGGGCTCGCTCGGAGCGATAGAAGGGGTGTGAAACTGTTCCGCCCCGTGAGGGGGCACCGGGAGGACGACTCGGACGCGGCGCTGCTGCGGGCCGTGGCGGGCGGGGACTCTGCGGCGCTGGCCACGCTGTACGACCGGCATGCCGGGTGGCTGCACGTGCGGCTGACCCGGCGCTGTGCCGACGCCGAGGTGGTGCGGGAGGTGCTGCAGGACACCTTCGTGACCGTGTGGCGGTCGGCGGCCGGGCACCGCGGCGGGGAGGCCGGGGGGTGGCTGTGGACCATCGCCGCCCGGCGGCTCGTCGACGCGCGGCGGGCGCAGGAGCGGGCCTCACGGCTCGAGACGACGCCCTTGGACGCCGACTCCCTCGAGGCGCCCTCCACCGAGGAACGGGTGCTCGCCGGGCTGGAGTTCGGTGACGTGGGCACCGCACTGGACCGGATCTCGCCCGAGTCGCGCGAGGTGCTGCGCGCCACCGTCGTCGACGGACTGACCACCCGGGAGGCGGCCGGTCTGCTGGGCATACCCGAAGGCACCGTCAAGAGCCGCGCCATGCGCGCCCGCGCCGAACTCCGCACGGTTCTCGCGCACTTGCACCCGTCGGCGCAGGCGGATCCGACAATGCGGACGAGTCGCACCGCCCAGCCGGGCCCGGCTCCGCGACCGGGCCCGGCAGCGCAGGCGAACCCGGCTCCCCGACCGGGCCGGACCCTCGGTCCGGGGCCCGGCCCGTCGGCTTTCCCGCGCCCCGGTCCGGGTCCCGGTCCCCGTCCCGGTCCTGGCCCCGGTCCTGGCTCGGGTTCCGGTCTGCGTCTTGGTCCGACTTCTCATCCGACTCCGGCGGGAGGCTCCGCATGAGCGCACATCCGTGGCACGTGTCCGACGACCTGGCCGTCCGTTACGCCGACGACGCCCTCCCGGAGCCCGAGGCCGGGCCCCTGGAGAAGCACCTGGAGCGGTGCGGAGCGTGCGCGGCGCGCGTCTCGGCCGCGGTGCGGGCGACTCCCGCGGCGGCGGCCGTCCTGGCGGACGTGCGGGCAGCGGTGCTGGAGGAGACCCGGACCGAAGTTCCGGTTCCGGTTCTGGTTCCGGCTCCGACCGCGGCCCCCGCTCCCGCCCCCGTGCCGGCTGCTGCGGCGGCGGCCCCGCCACCCCCTCGCCTCCGTCTGCGGTCGTCGTTCCTCACCCGCGCCCTGTGGGCCGCCGGTCCCGCCGTGCGCGGAGCCTGGTCACCGGCCGTGCTGCTGGTCGCGTCGGGGGCGGTGGGCCTGGCGCAGGGCGCCGGGGTCGACGGGGTACGGCCCCTGCTGCTGGCGCTCGCGCCCGTGGTGCCCGTCGCCGGGGTCGCCCTCTCCTACGGGGCGCACGCCGACCCGCTGCACGAGATCGCGGCGGCGACGCCCTCCGGGGGCCTGCGGCTGATGCTGACCCGGACGGCCGCCGTCCTCGCCGTCAGCCTGCCGCTGCTCACCCTCGCCGGACTGCTGCTGCCCGCGTCCGCGGCGCCGGGCGCGGCAACCTGGCTGCTGCCGGGCCTCGCCCTGACCCTGGCCACGCTGGCACTGGCCGGCTGGGTCGGCTGCCGGGCCGCCGCGGCGGTGACCGGCGGGGGCTGGCTGGGCGTGGTGCTCGTCCCGGCGCTGACCGCCTCCGGCGGGCCCGCGCTCACCGGGCTGACCGAGCAGCTCGACCGCTGTCTGAACGGCCCCCTCGCACAGGGCGCCTGGGGCGCGGCAGCCGTGCTGTGCGCCGCGCTGCTCGCCGCCCGCCGGGCCGCCTACGACCACCTGTCGGCCGGGCGATGAGCCCAGGTCCGCACCCCCGCTCTGCCGTGACCGGGGAAACCCCGCCGCGCGGTGGCGCGAGAAGTGGAGAAGACGTGAGCACGATACGAGTGAGCGGACTGCGCGTCCGGCACCGCGGAACCGTCGCCCTGGACGGCGTCGACCTCGGTCTCGGCGTGGGCGTGCACGGACTGCTCGGCCCGAACGGCGCCGGGAAGACCTCGCTGATCCGGGTGCTGGCGACGGTGGCGCGGCCGTCGGCCGGGCGGGTGGAGATCCTCGGCGAGGACGTCGGGGATCCCGCGAGGCGTGGCGCCGTCCGGTCCCGCCTCGGCTATCTGCCGCAGGAGTTCGGCTACTACCCGGGCTTCACCGTGCGCGAGTTCGTCGCGTATGTGGCCTGGTTGAAGGACATGCCCGCGGCGCAGGTGCCGGCCGCCGTCGAACGCGCCGTCGGCCGGGTCGGTCTGACCGACCGCGCCGACGCGAAGGTGAAGTCGCTGTCCGGCGGCATGATCCGCCGGGTCGGCATCGCGCAGGCCATCGTCAACGAACCCGACGTCCTGCTCCTCGACGAACCGACGGCCGGGCTCGACCCCGAGCAGCGGCTCGAGTTCCGCGGGCTGCTGCGCGATCTGGGCGCCCGCGCCACCGTCGTCGTCTCCACACATCTGGTGGAGGACGTGGCGGCGGCCTGCACGGAGGTCACGTTGCTGGAGGCGGGCCGGGTCGCCTACCGGGGCACCCCGGCGTCCCTGGCCGGCCTGGGCGAGGGGACCGGCGGCGCCGGCGACAACCCGACCGAGCGCGGTTACACCGCCGCCCTGCGCGCCCACCGGGCCGAGTCCGCGCCCGGTTCCGGGACCGGGACGGCCTCCCCGGTCACGGGCCGGACCCCGACCCATGAGGAGCAGACGCGATGACGGTCCTGGCAGAACGGACGGACGCCCCGCGGTCCGGGCGGGCGGCCGCGCATCCGTTGCGCGCCGAGGCGACCCGCGGCTTCGCCCCCTGGGCGGGCGTCGCGGCCTTCCTGACGCCCGCCGCGCTGCTGGCCGCCACGGCGGACCGCTGGCAGGGCGGCTGGGCCGAGACCCGCACCGAACTGCACGGCATGCTGCTCGTGCTGGTGCCGCTCGCGGCGGCCGCGGGCTGTCTGCAGGGCGGGCGGGAGCGGCGGCGCGGCACGGAGGAGCTGTGGCGGACGGCCGTCCGCGGGCCGCTCGCCCGGCTGCTCGCCGCCGCGCTGCCGGTCGCGCTGTGGACGGCGGCGGGATATCTGCTCGCCGCGGCCGGCGCGCTGCTCGCGACCTGGCCGTACGCCCGGGGCGACAGCCCGTACGGGAACCTGCTGCCGACGGACGCGCTGGTGCTCGTCGCCGCGGCGGTGACGGGGCATGTCCTGGGGCGGCTCGTCGCCTGGCGGCCGCTGGCGCCGCTGCTCGCGGTGGGCGGGTACGTCGGTCTGGCGCTGTCGGGCGAGGCGGACGCCGGCCCGGTCCGCCACCTCGACCCGGCGATGCCCGTCGGGGAGGGCCTGACGCCGGTGCCGTGGCAGCCGTGGGCGGTGGCCGCGTGGGCAGCCGGTCTGGCGGCGGCCGCGGTGCTGGCGTACGCGGCCCGGCGCCGGTCCACGGCGCTGCTGCCGCTGGCGGCGGCGACGGCGGCCGGGGCGCTGCTGGTGACGACCGGAAACGGCCTCTGGCAGCCGAACCCGGCCGATCGGGGCCGGGTCTGCGACACGTCGACGACCCCGCAGGTATGCGTGAACGCGCGCTACGGCGGCATGTTGCCGCAGGTCAAGGCGGCTCTGGCACGGACGACCGGCCGGCTTTCCGGAGTGCGGGGCCTGCCGGTGCGGTTCGTCGAGACGCCGGGTGCGACGGCCCGCGGCGAGAGCCGGCTGCCGATGCTGGCGCCACTCGGCTGGACGGTGGTGCGGGGGCGGCTCACCGATCCCGGGCAGTACGCGTGGGAGACCGTGACGATGCTCCAGAACCGTGCGGGCTGCGGCACGCAGGACGCCCGGACGCGCATCGCGGACGACGCCGTGTCGGCCTACCTGGCGCCGAGCCCCGCACAGGACTACTTCGACGACCGGGACGCGACGGGCGACGCCGCGGCGCGCGCCTCGCTGAAGCAGCGGCAGGCAGCCCGTGCCCGGCTGGCGTCGATGGACGCGCGGGAACGCCGGGACTGGCTGTCGGCGTACTTCGCGACGGCCGGCGACTGCGACACGAGGGGGGTGCCGGCCCTGTGAACACCGGCCTCCTGAACGACGCACCCGCGCAGGACGGCCCCGTGCCCGCCGGCCCTGTCGGAGCCCGCCCTCTTCCCCTGTCGGGGGTGCGGCTGTACGCCCGCTCGCGGGGGCTGCGACTGACGCTCGTCTCGCTGGCCGGGACAGCGGCGTTCGCCCTCTGGACGTCTTTCACGGGTGACGGCGCCCCGCCGGAACCGGGGTGGGCGTCGCCGGTCGTCGCGCTGCTTCCGTCGCTGGCCGCCGTGGCGATCGGGGCGAGCCTGCACGCCCCGTCCGACGAACTGGACCGGACGGCGGTACGGGCCTGGTGGTCCCGGCGGCTGGTCCACCTGCTGGCCCTGACGGTGGTCGCGGGCGTGCTGCTGCTGATAACGGTCCGGGGCGACGGTCTCGGCTTCGGCCCCGCGGCGGTGATCCGCAACCTGCTGGGCGGCGTCGGCCTCACGGCTGCCGGGGCCGCGCTGCTCGGAGCCCGGCTGAGCTGGCTGCCCGCCTCCTGTCACGTCGGCGTGGCGTTCCTCGCCGCGGACTCCGCGCACGGACGGGCGGTCGCTGCGTGGGCGTGGCCGACGCCGCCGGGACAGTCGGCGGCGGCATGGTGGGCGGCCGGCACGGCGTTCGTCCTGGGCGCGGGGCTGTACGCGGTGCGGGGAGCGCGGCCGGAGGGCCCGAGCGCCTGAACTGCCACCGGCCCGGCCTTCGGCGAGCGCCCCGGACCACGGCGACGCCGGGTGGCGGCCGCGACGCAGGGAGCCGGCCGCTGCCCCGCGGACGCGACACCGTCGCGCGCGGGCCACGCGGCCTCGTCGGGCAGGCCCGGAGCCACCGCGGGGCGGGCGCCCCGGACCTCGGCGCGCCCCCCTTCGCACCGCTTCGTCCGCCGCACGCCCGGCGACTCTCGGCCGTTCCGCCCCGCCCGGCGACCCGCGGACCCGTCGAGGTGCCGCCCGGGCGGCGCCGGACGGAACGGAAGGAGCTAGGCGGAGATGCCGTCGATCCTGGCCAGGGCGTCGTCCGCGCCGTACGGCTGCAGGTACGGCAGCCAGCGAGGATCCCGGTGGCCGGTGCCGATGATGCGCCAGGCGAGTCCGGAGGGCGGGGCGGGCTTGTGGCGCAGTCGCCAGCCGATCTCGACGAGGTGCCGGTCGGCCTTGGTGTGGTTGCAGCGGCGGCAGGACGCCACGACGTTGTCCCACACGTGCTTGCCCCCGCGACTGCGCGGGACGACGTGGTCGACGCTGGTTGCGACGCCACCGCAGTACATGCACCGGCCCCCGTCCCGGGCGAACAGCGCCCGACGGGTCAGCGGGACGGGCCCACGGTAGGGAACCCGGACGAATCGCTTGAGCCGGACCACGCTGGGTGCGGGGACTGTGACGGTCGCGCTGTGCAGGAAGGCGCCGGATTCCTCGAGGGAGACCGCTTTGTTCTCCAGGACGAGGACGAGCGCGCGGCGGAGCGGTACGACGCCGAGTGGTTCGTACGACGCGTTGAGGACCAGGACGTGCGGCACGGATGCCTCCTTGGGCGTCGGCGGCGCGTGGCTCGCGCCGGGACGATCTGTGGTCAGTGTCCCCTCTCGCCCGCTGACCGCGCCACCATGTCCCGGTAACGGGCTGGGAGTGTTTTCGACCACACCCCTGCTGTCTCCCCGGGATCATGGCCTGTTCAAGCGCAGGTGAGGACCGCCTCTCCTTCACCGATCGCGCAGGACCACTCACAATGCCCCGTTAGTGTGGTGGTTCTGTCTGTCCGGTGACCTTTCCGTGACCTCGCTGAGCGCGTCACCCTCGACCGCCGTACCGGATGGAGCAGTGCAGCACCTGGAGGTACCTGCCGTGTCCTTGCCCGCCGTCCTACTGGCCGCCGACGCCTCGCCGACGCCGACTCCCTCGGAGTCGCCGTCGGCGGTGACGGTCCCGTCGCTCCAGGACGCCCAGGAGAGCGCGACGAACGCGGCCAGCTGGGTCGAGCAGAACTGGTCGACGTGGCTGGCGATCGGTCTGCGGGTGCTGCTGATCCTGGTGATCGCCGTGGTGCTGAGAGTGGTGGTGCAGCGGGCGATCACCAAGCTGATCGACCGGATGAACCGCACCGTCGCCTCGGTCGACGGCACGGCGCTGGGCGGGCTGCTGGTCAACAACGAGCGGCGGCGCCAGCGCTCGCAGGCGATCGGCTCGGTGCTGCGCTCGGTGGCGAGCTTCCTGATCCTCGGCACGGCCGCGCTGATGGTGCTGGGCACCTTCGAGATCAACCTGGCCCCGCTGCTGGCCTCGGCCGGAGTCGCGGGTGTCGCCATCGGTTTCGGCGCGCGCAACCTGGTCACCGACTTCCTCTCCGGCGTGTTCATGATCCTCGAGGACCAGTACGGCGTCGGCGACCAGATCGACGCGGGCGTGGCCTCCGGCGAGGTCATCGAGGTGGGTCTGCGGGTGACCAAGCTGCGCGGCGACAACGGGGAGATCTGGTACGTCCGCAACGGCGAGGTCAAGCGGATCGGCAACCTCTCGCAGGGCTGGGCGACGGCCGGCGTCGACGTGACCGTCAAGGCCTCCGAGGAGCTCGACCGGGTGAAGGCCACCCTGGACGAGGTCGCCGAGAAGATGAGCAAGGAAGAGCCCTGGAACGAGCTTCTGTGGAGCCCGATCGAGGTCCTCGGCCTGGACAGCGTCCTGCTCGACTCGATGGTGGTCCGCGTCTCCGCGAAGACGATGCCGGGCAAGTCCCTGGCGGTCGAGCGGGAGCTGCGCTGGCGGGTCAAGCGCGCCTTCGACGCGGCCGACATCCGCATCGTGGGCGGCGCGACCGCCCCCGCGACGGAGGACCCGGCGGACCCCTCGGCGGCGGTCGCGGCGCCCTCGGCGTTCTCCAACGCGGACTCCCCGCAGTCGGCGGCGGCGACGCCGATCACCCAGCCCCGCGCGGGGACGGGCACCCCCTCGCCGCGATAGGAACGGTGCAGCACACGCGTTCGCGGTTCGGCGCTCCCGGGTAACGACTCCGTTGCCCCGGGAGCGTTTGCCGTTTCGGCCCTTGACGTCCCCTTCTCGGCGGGTCTACGTTCCTGCCAGTCGATAGGAAACTTTCCTAACAGTGACCGGATGTGGACGTGCGTCCGGCGGACTTGAGAAGCTGGGCAGTTCAGAGAGGCAGGTGTCGATCCCATGGCAGGAACCGCCGGAACGCCGGGCACCCCGCGCGTCCTGCGCGCCATGAACGACCGCGCCGCGCTCGACCTCCTGTTGGCGCACGGCCCGCTGTCGCGCACCCGCATCGGCAAGCTCACCGGCCTGTCGAAGCCGACCGCCTCACAGCTCCTGGCCCGCCTGGAGGCGGCGGGGCTGGTCCTCGCGACCGGCACCACCGCCGGGCGGCCCGGCCCCAACGCCCAGCTCTACGCGGTCAACCCGGCCGCCGCGTACGCCGCGGGGCTCGACGTCACCCCCGAACGCGTCCTCGCCTCCGTCGCCGACGTCACCGGCCGGACCGTGGGCGCGCACGAGGTGCCCACACCCGGCAGGAACACCGCCGGAGCCGTCGTACGGCAGGTCACCGACGCCCTCGACGGCGCCGTCAAGGCCGCCGGTCTCACCCGGGACGACGTGCGCCGGCTCGTCGTCGCCACCCCCGGCGCCTTCGATCCCACCACCGGTCGGCTGCGCTACGCCTCCCACCTGCCCGGCTGGCATTCCCCCGCGCTGCTCGACGACCTCGCCGCAGCCCTGCCGATGCCGGTCGAGTACGAGAACGACGTCAACCTCGCCGCCGTCGCCGAACAGCAGCTCGGCGCGGCCCGCGGCCACGAGGACTTCGTCCTGCTGTGGAACGAGGGAGGACTCGGCGCCGCCCTGGTCCTCGGCGGCCGGCTGCACCGCGGCTGGACCGGCGGCGCGGGCGAGGTCGGCTTCCTGCCGGTCCCGGGCGCGCCCCTGGTCCGTCAGGTGACCAAGGCCAACAGCGGCGGATACCAGGAGCTCGCGGGCTCGCAGGCCGTACCCCGGCTGGCCCGGGAGCTCGGCATCGACGACGTCCCCGAGGGGCCGTACGCCGAGGTCGCCGCCGCGCTCGTCCGGCGGGCCGCCGCCGAGGACACCGCCCTGCACCGACTGCTGCTGCAGACGTACGCGACCCGGCTCGCGACCGGTCTCGCCTCGCTGGTCTCCGTGCTCGACCCCGAACTCGTCGTCCTCAGCGGCGCCTCCCTGACGGCCGGCGGCGAGGTCCTGCGCGCCCTCGTCCAGGACGAACTGGAGGAGCTGGCGGCGTCCAGGCCGAAGCTGGTCATGGGCGACGTCACCGAACAGCCCGTGCTGCGCGGCGCGCTGGAGAGCGCGCTGGCCGCCGCCCGCGACGAGGTCTTCGACACCTCGCGCTGAGCCGCACCCCGCACCCCCCGGCCCCGCACCCCTCAGCCCCGCACCCGTAACCCGCGGCAGACCCCTCTTCTCTTCCGCCCCGTCGCCTCACTCCCTCCTGCCCCGCTGTCCCTGGAAGGCTCCGCCATGCCCACACGCATACCCACGGTCGTCCGAAAAGCGGCTTTCGCCCTCACCGCTTCCACCGCCCTGCTGCTCAGCACGACCGCCTGTACCGGCCAGTCCGCCTCCGACGCCGGCGACGACGCGTCGAAGGAGACGACCCTCACCTTCTGGCACGCCTGGAGCGCGCCGAACGAGGTGAAGGCCGTGCAGGCGCTGGTCGCCGGGTTCGAGAAGACGCACCCGAACATCCACGTGAAGGTCGTCGGCAACATGACCGACGACAAGATCAACCAGGCGCTGCGAGCCGGCGGCAGCACGGCGCCCGACGTGATCTCGTCCTTCACCACCAACAACGTCGGCAAGTTCTGCTCGTCGGGCGCCCTGGTCGACCTCGACCCCTTCTTCAAGAAGGCGAACATCGACCCGCAGACGACGTTCCCCAAGGCGATGAACGAGTACACCCAGTTCGAGGGCGACCGTTGCGCCGTCCCGCTGCTGGGCGACGCCTACGGCCTCTACTACAACCGGACGGCCTTCGAGAAGGCCGGCATCACGGCTCCCCCGAAGACCTGGTCCGAGTTCGAGTCCGACGCCAAGAAGCTGACGATCACCCAGGGCGCCACGTACAAGCAGCTCGGCTTCATGCCGAACTACCACGGCTGGGAGACGACCACCGAGCACTACATGGGGCAGTTCGGTCCGACGTACTTCGACGCGTCCGGCAAGTCGACCATCGGCGCCGACCCGGCCGTCGCGGCGGCCTTCACCACCCAGAAGAAGCTGGTCGACGAGCTCGGCGGGTTCAGGAAGCTGGAGACCTTCCGCGCCGGCCTCGGCGACGAGTGGGGCCCCAAGCACCCCTTCCACACCGGCCAGGTGGCCATGCAGCTGGACGGCGAGTGGCGCCTGGGCATGGCCCTGGAGGCCAAGCCGTCCTTCGAGATCGGCGTCGCCCCGCTGCCCGTCCCGGACGACCAGGCGGACCGGTACGGCAGGGGGTACATCACCGGAACCATCGCGGGCATCGCCGCCACCAGCAAGAAGCAGAACGCGGCCTGGGAGCTGGTGAAGTACATGACCACCGACACGGGCGCGGTCGTCGCCTTCTCCAACGCCATCCACAACGTGCCCTCCACCCTGGCCGCCCTGAAGTCCCCGGACCTGAAGTACGACCCGCGGTTCAAGACGTTCCTGGACATCGCGGCGAACCCGAACTCCACCACCTCCCCGGCCTCCGTCAACGGCGGCGTCTACCTGACGACCGTCCAGCAGCTCGGCTACGACTACGAGAGCGGCAAGGTCACCGACCTGACGGCCGGGCTGAAGAAGGCCGCCGCGCAGATCGACACGGACATCGCGCAGGCGAAGTGACGATGGCGACGACGACCCACACGCTGAGGGCGAAGCACCGGCGCTCGGCCCTGCGCACCCTCGCCTTCCTCTCGCCCTGGCTGATCGGCTTCGCGGTCTTCTTCGCGTACCCGATGATCTCGACGGTCTACTTCTCGTTCATGCACTACGACGGATTCCGGCCGCCGACCTGGAGCGGCACGAAGAACTGGACGTACGTCTTCGAGCACTACCCCTTCTTCTGGCCGGCGCTGCGCAACACCCTGTGGCTGGTCGTCGTCATGGTGACCCTGCGGGTGCTGTTCGGACTCGGCATCGGCATGCTGATCACGAAGATCAAGACCGGTACCGGGGTCTTCCGCACGCTGTTCTACCTGCCGTACCTGGCCCCGCCGGTGGCGGCGACCATGGCCTTCGCCTTCCTGCTCAACCCCGGCACCGGCCCCGTCGACTCGCTGCTGGAGGGCGTCGGCATCCCGGCGCCGGGCTGGTTCAACGACCCGGACTGGTCCAAGCCCGCCCTCACCCTGATGTTCCTGTGGGGGGTCGGCGACCTGATGGTCATCTTCATGGCCGCGCTGCTCGACGTGCCGAAGGAGCAGTACGAGGCGGCGGAGCTGGACGGCGCCTCGGCGTGGCAGCGGTTCCGGTTCGTCACCCTCCCCAACATCTCGCCGATCATCATGTTCGCGGCCGTCACCGGCGTGATCGCGGCGATGCAGTGCTACACCCAGCCCCTGGTCGCCGGAAAGGTCGCCTCGGGCGTGATCCAGGGGGCGGGCACCATGTTCGAGCCCGGCTACCCGGAGCACTCCACCCTCACGCTCCCCCAGCTCGTCTACAACCTCGGCTTCCAGCGCTTCGACTACGGCTCGGCGTGCGTCGTGGCCCTGGTCCTGTTCGCCCTGTCGATGGCGTTCACCGCGCTGCTGATGCGGCGCCGGGGCGGGCTCATCCAGGCAGGTGACTGACCCCTATGACGCAAGTACTGGACCGCCCGGCCGAGTTGACGGCCCCGTCCACGCCCGCCGAGCGCACCGCCCGCCGCAGGGCGCTGCTGGAATGGATCGCGGTGCACTCCCTCGGCGTCGCCGCCGCCCTCTTCTTCACCCTCCCCTTCGTGTTCGTGTTCCTGACCTCCCTGATGAGCGACTCGCAGGCGCTCAGCCGGGACCTGATCCCGCACACGTGGGAATGGGCCAACTACCGGAAGGTCTTCGACACCCCGGGATTCCTCGTCTGGTGGCGGAACACCCTGATCTACGCCGGCCTCGGGACCGTCCTCACCGTGGTGTCGTCGATCCCGGTCGCGTACGCGCTCGCCAAGTTCCGCTTCCGGGGCCGCAACCTGACGCTCATGCTGGTGATCTCCATGATGATGCTGCCCCCGCAGGTGGTCGTCATCCCGATGTACCTGTTCTGGGCCAAGCAGCTGGACCTGTCCGGCACCCTGTGGCCGTTGATCATCCCGCTGGCGTTCGGCGACGCCTTCTCGATCTTCCTGCTGCGCCAGTTCCTGCTGACCATCCCGGGCGAGTACCTGGACGCGGCGAAGGTGGACGGCTGCGGCGACCTGCGCACCCTGCTGAAGGTCGTCCTGCCGATGGCGAAGCCCGGCATCGCCGCCGTGGCCCTCTTCCAGTTCTTCGCCGCCTGGAACGACTACTTCGGCCCGCAGATCTACGCCTCCGAGAACCCGGACGCGTGGACCCTCTCCTACGCCCTGGAGTCCTTCAAGGGAGCGCACCACACCGACTGGAACCTCACCATGGCGGCCACCGTGCTCGTCATGGCCCCCGTGATCCTCGTGTTCTTCTTCGCCCAGAAGGCGTTCGTCGAAGGTGTCACCCTCACCGGAGTGAAGGGTTAACAAGGCATGAAACTCACCGTGGTCGGCGGCGGCTCGACCTACACACCCGAACTGATCGACGGCTTCGCCCGGTTGCGCGACACGCTGCCCGTCGAGGAACTGGTCCTCGTCGACCCGTCGGCCGAACGCCTGGAACTGGTGGGCGGGCTGGCGCGGCGCATCTTCGCCCGCCAGGGCCACCCCGGCACGATCGTGACGACGAACGACCTCGACCGGGCCGTCGAGGGCGCCGACGCCGTGCTGCTCCAGCTCCGCGTCGGCGGCCAGGCGGCCCGCCTGCAGGACGAGACCTGGCCTCTGGAGTGCGGCTGCGTCGGCCAGGAGACGACCGGCGCGGGCGGCCTGGCGAAGGCGCTGCGCACCGTCCCGGTGGTCCTGGACATCGCCGAGCGGGTCCGCCGCACCAACCCGGACGCCTGGATCATCGACTTCACCAACCCGGTCGGCATCGTCACCCGCGCGCTGCTCGAGGCCGGCCACAAGGCCGTCGGCCTGTGCAACGTGGCGATCGGCCTGCAGCGCAAGTTCGCGGCGCTGCTCGACATCGCCCCCGCGGACGTCCACCTGGACCACGTGGGCCTCAACCACCTCACCTGGGAGACCGGGGTGCGGCTGCACGGGCCCGAGGGCGAGGACGTCCTGCCCCGCCTGCTGGCCGGCCACGGCGACGCGATCGCCGCCGACCTGCGGCTGCCCCGCCCGCTCCTGGACCGCCTCGGTCTGGTCCCGTCCTACTACCTGCGCTACTTCTACGCGCACGACGAGGTCGTCCGCGAACTGCGCACCAAGCCCTCGCGGGCGTCCGAAGTGGCGGAGATGGAACGCCGGCTGCTGTCGCTGTACGCCGATCCCGCGCTGGACGAGAAGCCGGAGCTGCTCGCGAAACGCGGCGGCGCCTACTACTCGGAGGCCGCGGTGGACCTGGCCGCGGCGCTGCTGACCGGCACGGGCAGCCCCTACCAGGTGGTGAACACGCGCAACGACGGCACACTCCCCTTCCTCCCGGACGACGCGGTGATCGAGGTCCAGGCGGCCGTGAGCCAGAAAGGCCCGACCCCGCTTCCGGTGACGCCGCTCGATCCGCTCTGCGCGGGTCTGACGGCCCAGGTGACGGCCTACGAGGACCTGGCCCTGCGGGCGGCCCTGCACGGCGGCCGCGACCGGGTGTTCAAGGCGCTCCTGGCACACCCCCTGATCGGCCAGTTCGCGTACGCCGAGCAGTTGACCGACCGGCTGATCGCACACAACCGGGAGCACCTCGCGTGGGCCTGACGGCAAGCGTCCTCGCGATCGACGCGGGCAACAGCAAGACGGACGTCGCGGTGGTCGCGGCCGACGGGGAGGTCCTCGCCACGGCCCGCGGCGAAGGCTTCCGTCCTCCCGCGGTGGGCGTGACGGCGGCGGTGGACGCCCTCGCCGAGACCGTCACGCGCGCGTACGGGGCGGCCGGGGTGACGGCGGCGGGGCACGTCTCGGCCTGTCTGGCCAACGCGGACCTGCCCGTGGAGGAGGAGCAGCTGGCGGCGGCGCTGCACGCGCGCGCGTGGGGCGCGTCGGTCGACGTCCGCAACGACACGTTCGCGATCCTGCGGGCGGGCGTGGCCGAGCCCCGGGGCGTGGCCGTGGTCTGCGGCGCCGGCATCAACTGCGTGGGCATGCGCCCCGACGGCCGCACCGCCCGCTTCCCGGCCCTCGGCCGGGTGTCCGGCGACTGGGGCGGCGGCTGGGGCCTGGCCGAGGAGGCCCTCTGGCACGCGGCGCGGGCGGCGGACGGCAGGGGCGGACCGACGGACCTGGCGCGTACGCTCCCGGCCCACTTCGCACTCCCGTCCATGTACGCGCTGATCGAGGCCCTGCACCTGGAGCGCGTCGCGCCGGCCCGCCGTCACGAGCTGACCCCGGTCCTCTTCGCGACGGCCGCGGCAGGGGACCCGGTGGCGCGCACGATCGTCGAGCGTCTGGCGCAGGAGGTGGTGACGATGGCCGCGGTGGCCCTGTCCCGTCTGGACCTGCTGGAGGAGGAGACGCCGGTGCTGCTGGGCGGCGGCGTCCTGACCGCGGGACACGCGCAGTTGGACGACCGTGTCGCGGAGCTCCTCGGCGCGCGGGCCCCGAAGGCGGTCGCGCGCGTGGTGCGGGCACGGCCCGTGCTGGGGGCGGCGCTGCTGGGCCTGGACCGGACGGGAGCGGAGGCGGCGGCGCAGGACAGAACGCGCGCCTTCTTCGAAGGCTGAGCCTGCGCCCGTCCTCGAC
This sequence comes from Streptomyces sp. SAS_272, assembly GCF_052543235.1. Taxonomy (NCBI): domain Bacteria; kingdom Bacillati; phylum Actinomycetota; class Actinomycetes; order Kitasatosporales; family Streptomycetaceae; genus Streptomyces; species Streptomyces sp. SAS_272. The sequence goes on from NZ_JBMNDR010000033.1 coordinate 61,429, forward strand.
GGGCCGTGTCGCGGGGCGCGGCTCTGCTGCGGGGGCCGGGCCCGCGACCAGCCACGACGCCCCCGCGCACCGAAACCGACGCACACCCCCATGAAGGAACCGAACACCCGCCCCAGGCGTATTCATGGGCAGGGGTGGCTGCGATCTGATCAAGATCCAGCGAAGGCCGGTGCGCAGTACCGCTCCCGCCAGGGATACTGACCGGCGGGAGATGACCATGGGGGAGGTCGAACAGTGGCAGATCCGGCAACCAGCACGGCACCACCGCCGGTCAAGGCGCCGGTGCCGGCGCCGTCCGGCCCGCGCCGGACGGCGTTCGCCGAGGGCGTCGACAGGGCCCGTGCCGCGGCGACCACCGAGCCCGGGCGGCTGCGGGTCATCGGCGCCGTCCTCGCCCTGCTCGTTCTCGCCTTCGGCGCGGTGACGGCGTGGCAGACCACCGACCGCGCGGCCGCCGCCGACGACGTGCTGCACAAGAGCCAGCCGCTGAGCTCGGACGCGGCCGACATCTACCGTTCGCTGGCCGGTGCCAACACGGCAGCCTCCGACGGCTTCCTGGCGGGCGGCCAGGAGACGGCGACGTCCCGGCACGACTACGAGAAGAACATCGACACCGCGGCCGAAAAGCTCGTCCACGCCGCCAACAGCGCCGACGCCGACTCCGCCTCCACGGAGTACATCGTCAAGCTGAACACGATGCTGCCCGAGTACAAGGGCCTGGTGGAGCGGGCGCGGACGTACAACCGTCAGGGTTTCCCGGTGGGCGGCGCCTATCTGCGCTACGCCAACCAGAAGATGCAGGACGAGATGCTCCCGGCGGCCCAGGAGCTCTACGACAGCGAGAACCGGCGGCTGCAGGCCGACTACGGCGACGCGACCCCCTACCCGTGGGCGGCGATCGCGCTCGGCGTGGTCGCGCTGGCGGGTCTGGCCTGGGCGCAGCACCGCAACTACCGCCGTACGAACCGGGTGCTGAACCACGGACTGGTCGCCGCGACGGCCACGACGACGGTCGTGCTGCTCTGGCTGGTGGTCGGTCACAGCGTGGCCCGCGCCGGGCTCGACGACTCCTACGAACACGGCGTCCGCTCGCTGAACGTGCTGTACGACGCGCGGATCGCCTCCCTCAAGGCCCGGGGCAACGAGAACCTGACCCTGGTGGCGCGCGGCGCCGAGACGGTGAAGGTGACGGCCGACGGCAAGGAAGTGACGCTCGACAAGTTCGACCACGACTTCAACACCGACATGAACCTCCTCGGCAAGGGTCTCGCCCAGGCGGCGAAGCTCGCCGACGACGAGGCCGGCGAGAAGCCGGTCACGTCGGCCGAGAGCAACATGGCGGAGTGGAAGGAGCGCCACCTCGCGGCCCGCGCGCAGGACGACAACGGCAACTACGAGCAGGCCCTGGCCCTCGTGATCGGCGGGAAGAACGCGACCGGCGCGTGCTTCGACAGCGTCGACGACAATCTCGCCACGGCACTGGGGCATGAGCGGAACGAGTTCCGGAAGGCGGCGAGCGGCGGTCTGAACGCGATGACGGGGCTGCCGATCGGCGCCGCCGTACTCGCCGTGCTGGGCGCGGCGGGCGCGGTCCTCGGCATCGGCCGCAGGCTGTCGGAGTACCGGTGATGGGGGGCGTGACGATGCGTGTGCGACGTGTGCGGGCGGGTCTGCGGGGCTGGGGCGGAGTCGGCGCGATGGCGGGTCTGTGCGCCCTCGCGCTGGCCCTCGTGCTGCTGCTGCCGTGGACCGGCTCGGGACCGGCCGCCGGCGCGGGAGCCGGCCGGGGCGGCCGGGGCGTCGCCTCGGGCACCCCGGCGGCCGACGCCACCTGCACCGATCCGGAGAAGCAGACGCTGGCTCCGTCGAGCGCGGACGGTGAGACGATCGCCGCGATCAAGGCCCGGCAGGGTGAGAAGCGCAAACTGATCGTCGGCGTCGACCAGAACAGCTACCGCTGGGGCTACCGCGATCCCAACAACTCCGTCGCGGAACTCGAAGGCTTCGACATCGACCTGGTCCACCGGATCGCGCAGGACATCCTCGGCGACCCGAAAGCCGTCCAGTTCAAGGCCATCCCGACCAACCAGCGCATCCCGGCCATCCAGGAGGGCCGGGTCGACATGGTCGTCCGCACGATGACGATCTCCTGCAGCCGGCTCGGCGACGTCGCGTTCTCCGCGCCGTACTTCAAGACCGGACAGCAGGTCCTCGCCCCCAAGTCCTCGTCCGTGGACGGCTACGACGCCACGCTGGCGAAGAAGAAGATCTGTGCGGCGGCCGGTTCGACGGCGTACACCAGGCTGGCGGACGACCGGAAGGCCGGCAAGCTCGCCGCCGGCGCCACGATCACCACCGTCCCCAACCAGCTCGACTGTCTGGTGCGGTTGCAGCTCGGCGAGGTGGACGCGGTCGTCACCGACGGTGCGCTCGCGGCCAGTCAGGCCGCGCAGGACCCGACGGTGGAGCTCAAGGGCGCCCCGTTCACGACCGAGTACTACGGCGTGGCGATGAAGAGCAGCGCGAGCGACCTGGTTCGCCGGGTCAACCAGATCCTGGTGGCGTACAGCGCGAACGGCTGGCAGGCGTCGTACGACAGGTGGCTGTCGGCCACACTGGGCGGTGACGCGGCCACGTCGAGACCGCCCACACCACCGCAGTACCTGCGCACGGGCTGACGGCCACGGTCGGGCGGCACACCGGAGCGAGGGCCGGCGGAAGGACCGGGCCAGACGGGCAGTACGGGCGGGGCAGGACAGGCAGCGGACAGAGCAGCGGACCGACACAGCAGCGAGAGGTGATCGATGGGCGTCACGGGACCCCCCGGGCCGGTCATGGACCGGGACGAGGTCGACCGTGCGCTGGCGCGGCTCGGCGCGGAACACGAGGCGATCGAGACCTCGCTCCTCGCCCTGCAGGACCACGCGGGCCGCAGGCTCCTCGAAGGCGCCCAGCTCACCGGCGTCACCAAGGAGCGCTGGGCGTCCGCGGAGACGTCGATCACCCTGCTGTGGGCGTACTTCGACGCGTACACGGCCGCCCTGCGCGGGGCCCGCGAGATCCGCTCGCGCCGCCGCTGGTCCAGCCGCGAGGACCTGGCGGAGCTGACGGAACTGCTGCGCGGCGAGTCCGTCACCGTGGCCGGATCGCTCGCGGGTCCGACGGCCGCGACGGCCAACGCCCCGACGCTGCACGGCACGGGCAAGCTCAGTCAGAGCTTCACCCTGACGACGCTCGTCGACCGGATGAACGAGCTGTACGCGTCGTCGCTGGACATGGTCGTGGCCGCCGACGCGGTGTGGTCGGCGCTTCCCGCCCGGATAGATCTACTGGCCGCGGAGCTCCAGCGCACCCGACGGCTGGCGCACTCCGTCGGCGTCCGCCCGGGCGAACATCCGGCGGGCGACGACCTGGAGCGGATCACCCACACCCTGACCGCCCTGCGCGAGCAGGTGATCTCGGACCCGCTCGCCTACTGGACGCCGACGCAGGGCAGTTCGGCGCCGGGCGGCGGCCGTCCCGACACCACGGTGTACGACCGCGAGGCCCGTGCCCTGGACGACGTGCGCCGGGAGATCGACGCCGTCCTGACGGTCCGGCAGGACGCCGAGCAGCGACTGGTGCGGCTGCGGGACGTCCTCAGCCGCGCCGACCGCACCCTCGCCGAGGCGCGCGCCGCGCGCGGCGAGGTGCTGGCGAAGATCGCCGCCACCGAGGTGCCGGTGGTCAGCGGCCCGCCGACCGTGCTGCAGGAGCAGCTCGCGACGGCCGCCGAGTACCGCCGCCACGCCCAGTGGCACCGCCTGTCCCCGCTCCTGGAGTCCCTGGAGCAGAAGGCGGAGGACGAACTGCTGCGCGCCCGCGAGTCGTTGGGCGCGGTCACCCAGCCGCTGGCGGTCCGCGCGGAGCTGCGCGGCCGCCTCGACGCGTACAAGGCGAAGGTCGCCCGCCACGGGCTCGCCGAGGACCCGTTCCTCATCGAGCGCTACGACGCGGCGCGCCGCATGCTGTGGAGCGCACCCTGCGATCTGCGCGTCGCCGAACAGGCCGTCCTGCGCTTCCAGCAGGCGGCCGCCGAACTGCTCAGCGCGCCACGCGTGCCGGAGCAGGGCGGGCCTCAGGACCACAGGGGGGAGCAGTAGCCATGAGTCAGGCAGGGCAGGCGTGTCAGCGGCCGGGCTGCGAGGGGTCGTACGAGGACGTGGGCGGCGGCGAGCTGTACTGCGACACCTGCGGTCTGGCCCCCGTCGTGTCGGTGGAGGGTCCCGCCTCCGGCGGAGGCCTGGTGGGCTCGCCGGCGACCGGGGTGACCGGCGGCGGCAAGGGCTCGTCGGGCAGCGCCAGTTCACGTGCCAGCGCGCGCAGCGCCCGTACGACGTCGCAGTCGGCGAAGTCCCGACGCTCGGTGTCCGGGCGGCTGTCGCGTTCGCTCTCGGGCACGTCGACGGGCCGGTCGGTGTCGGTGCGCAGCTCCGGCTCGACGTCGAGCTCCTCCGGGCGGGCCCGGCTGGGCGCAGGACTGGTCATGGTGCCGCAGGTGCCGAAGCCGGACCCGCGCTCGATGGTGCTGGACAACCCCGAGGTGCCCGAGCGCAAGCGGTTCTGCTCGCGCTCCGACTGCGGTGCCCCGGTGGGTCGTTCCCGCGGCGAGCGGGAGGGGCGCACGGAGGGCTTCTGCACCAAGTGCGGCCACCCGTACTCCTTCGCGCCGAAGCTGAAGGCCGGCGACGTCGTGCACGGCCAGTACGAGGTCGTGGGCTGCCTCGCGCACGGCGGGCTCGGCTGGATCTACCTGGCCATCGACCGTCCGGTGGGCGACCGTTGGGTCGTCCTGAAGGGCCTCCTGGACACCGGCGACCAGGACGCGATGGCCGCGGCCATCTCCGAGCGGCGCTTCCTCGCCGAGATCGAGCACGCGAGCATCGTGCGGATCTACAGCTTCGTCGAACACCTCGACCAGCGCACCGGCTCCCTCGACGGCTACATCGTCATGGAGTACATCGGCGGCAAGTCCCTCAAGGAGATCGCCAACGACCGCCGCACGGCGCAGGGCAAGCGGGATCCGCTCCCCGTCGAGCAGGCCTGCGCGTACGGCATCGAGGCGCTCGAGGCGCTCGGCCATCTGCACAGCCGCAACCTGCTGTACTGCGACTTCAAGGTCGACAACGCGATCCAGAGCCAGGACGAGCTCAAGCTGATCGACATGGGCGCGGTCAGACGCATGGACGACGACGAGTCGGCCATCTACGGCACCATCGGCTACCAGGCGCCGGAGGTCGCCGAGGTCGGCCCGTCCGTCGCCTCCGACCTGTACACGGTGGGCCGCACGCTCGCCGTCCTGACCTTCGACTTCCAGGGCTACACGACCGTCTTCGCGGACTCGCTGCCCGACCCCGACAACATCGAGGTCTTCCGGCAGTACGAGTCCTTCTACCGGTTCCTGGTCCGCGCCACCGACCCCGACCCGGACCGCAGGTTCGCCTCCGCCCAGGAGATGGCGGAGCAGCTGACCGGCGTGCTGCGCGAGGTCGTCTCCCTGCAGAGCGGCCGGGCGCGGCCCGCGCTGTCGACGCTGTTCGGCCCGGAGGTCAAGGTCACGGACACCGAGCTGTTCCCGAAACTGGACGGAGAGGTGTCGCGGCTGGGCGCGCGCGTCGCCGTCACGCCCCGTGGGCTGTTCGGGGGTGCACGGTCCACGACGGCGCCGGCCGGCGTCGCCGCTCACGCCCCCGCCCTGGCCGCCGCTCCCGCCACGGCGGCAGGTTCGCCGCCCGCACTGCCGGGCGGCGCCGCTCCCGCTCTCGCTCTCGCGGGCCCGACGGCCCCCCTCGCGGCCGGCGGCGCGCTGCCGGCCGCCGGCGGTGCGACCGCGCCCGGTGTTCCCGCCGCGCCGGCAGCCCCCGGCCTCGTCAGGGCCGTTCCCGCGCCCGCCGCGGCCCTCGCGCTGCCCGCCCCCCATGTCGACCCCACCGACCCCAACGCGGGCTTCCTCGCGGGCCTGCTGGCGTCCGCGCCGGCCGAACTGATCACGGCCCTCGCGGCCGCGCCGGCGCCGTCGGTCGAGACCCGGCTGCGGCAGATCCGCGCCTGGCTGGAGAACGGCGACCACCAGGCGGCCCTCATGTCGCTGGCGAAACTGGAGGGCGAACGGCCCGACGACTGGCGGGTGGTCTGGTACCGGGGCATGGCCTCGCTGGTCACCGGCGACCACGAGGGCGCCGCGCTGGCCTTCGACGCGATCTACGACGCCTTCCCCGGCGAGACCACGCCGAAGCTGGCGCTCGGACTGTGCGCGGAGGTGCTGGGCCAGCTGGACAACGCCGCCGAGTACTACCGGCTGGTGTGGTCGACCGACCCGAGCTATGTGAGCTCCGCGTTCGGTCTCGCCCGCGTGCAGCTCGCGGCCGGCGACCGCGGCGGCGCCGTACGGACGCTGGAGTCGGTGCCCGAGTCCTCCATCCACTACACCGCGGCCCGGGTGGCCGCCGTGCGCGCGAGGCTCCGCGGGCGGACCGCCGCCGCCTCCGACGTACCCTTCCTGGAGGATCTCACCGCCGCCGCGGCCCAGGTCGAGGCGCTGGACGCGTACGGTCTGGACCCGACGCGGCGCGAGCAGTTGTCCGCCGAAGTCCTCGGCTGCGCCCTCGACTGGATACTCTCCGGTGGCCAGGGCGCGGGACCGGCCGCCCGGGTGCTGCTCGGCAGCCAACTGGACGAACGGGGGCTGCGCTTCGGGCTGGAGCGCTCGTACCGCACGCTGGCCCGGCTGGCGACCGGCGGTGAGGAGAGAGTCGACCTGGTGGAACGTGCCAATCGTTACCGCCCCCGGACGTGGGTGTAGTTGATGTCGCAGATGCCCCGGCAGGCCGCCCTGCCGACGTGTCCGAGCTGCGCGGAGCCGCTCGACGCGGGTGACCGTTTCTGCGGTGCGTGCGGATACGACCTGTCCGTCGTACCGCCGAGCCCGGACGACCACCCGACCCTGACGATGAACGGCTCGGCCCTGCCGGCTCCCGCCGAGACCGGCGGCGCGGTCCGCGAGGTCCGGGACGACCGACGAGCCCAGGAGGCGCCTCCCGGGGCGCCCACGGCCCCCGGCGCACCGGGCGTGCTTGGTGTTTCCGGTGTTTCCGGCGGCCCTGGTGCGGCCGGTGTCACCGGCGCCCCGGGCCCGGCTGACGTTTCCGGTGTTTCCGGTGTTTCCGGTGTCGCCGCCGGATCCGCGGTGTCCGACGTCTCCGGTGTCCGGTTCGACCGGCCCGCGGAGCCGGACGAGTACGCGCTGCAGGCGCCGGACCCGCGGGTCGCCGCCGAGGCCGCCGTCGTGGCGGAGAGCGCGAAAGTGTGCGTGGCCTGCCGTGCGGGCCGGGTCGACGACGACGGGTACTGCGAGAACTGCGGCCACGCCCAGCCGCGCGAACGCGACCACATGGAACTGGAGTCGGGCCCGATCGCCGCCGTCAGCGACCGCGGTCTGCGCCACCACCGCAACGAGGACGCCTTCGGCCTCGGCTGCACCGCCCTGCCCGACGGCTCGCCGGCGCTCGTGGCGATCGTCTGCGACGGCGTGTCCTCCGCGACCCGCCCGGACGACGCCTCCCTCGCCGCGTCGAAGGCGGCGAGCGAGACGCTGCTGGCCGCTCTGCCGCAGGGCACGCACCCCCAACAGGCGATGCACGAGGCGATCGTCGCCGCCTCGCACGCGGTCAACGCGCTTGCCGAGGAATCCGCCACGGCCCGCGAGCACGCCCCGCACCAGAACGCCCCCGCCTGCACCCTGGTGGGCTCGGTGGTCACCGCCGGGCTGCTGGTCGTCGGGTGGGTCGGCGACAGCCGGGCCTACTGGGTCCCGGCGGACCGCAGCTCACCCCCCGCCCGCCTCACCGAGGACGACTCGTGGGCCGCGCAGATGGTCGCCGCGGGCCTGATGAACGAGGCGGAGGCCTACGCCGACGAGCGCGCCCACGCGATCACCGGCTGGCTCGGCGCCGACGCCTACGAACTCGAGCCGCACACCGCTTCCTTCAAGCCGGACCGCCCCGGTGTGGTGGTGGTGTGCACCGACGGCCTGTGGAACTACGCGGAGGCCGCGCAGGAGATGGCGGGCGTCGTCCCGCCGGACGCCTCGGTCCGGCCCCTGCACAGCGCACGCGTACTGGTCGGCCACGCCCTGGACGGCGGGGGCCACGACAACGTAACAGTGGCCGTCGTGCCGTTCCCCGCCCCCGCGCAGGGGGCAGGATCGGCCTGAGGCCGCAGAACGAACTACGGGAAACCCGGGAATCACGGGCAGCACGCGAACCCCGGGATTCACGGCGATCACCGCAATCACGGGGAAGCACGCGTGCGGACCGGAGGGGACCGGTCCGCACCCAGACATCGCCCTACCGACGTGGGGTTTCCGAGGGGGATTTGAGTAGGCATGGCCAATTTCTCGAAGTCGAACGTGCCGCAGTTCTCGGTGGACGTCTATCAGAACGAGTACCTGCCGGAAGGCGGCCGCGAGGTCAACGCCATCGTCACGGTCACCGCCACCGGCGGCGGCACGGTGGGCAGCGCGGCAGCCGCGCCGCACCTCTACTCGCCGAGTCAGGGTCCGTCCGCCGCCGTGGCGATCATGGTGGACTGCTCCGGCTCGATGGACTACCCGCCGACCAAGATGCGCAACGCCCGCGACGCCACCGCCGCCGCCGTCGACACCCTGCGCGACGGGGTGCATTTCTCGGTGATCGGCGGCACGCACGTCGCCAAGGAGGTCTACCCCGGCGGGGGCCGGCTCGCGGTCGCCGACGCGACCACCCGCGAACAGGCCAAGCAGGCGCTGCGCCGGCTGAGCGCGGGCGGCGGCACCGCGATCGGCACCTGGCTGCGGTTGGCCGACCGGCTGCTGTCCACGGCAGACGTCGCCATCCGGCACGGCATCCTGCTGACGGACGGCCGCAACGAGCACGAGTCGCCGCAGGACCTCAAGGCGGCACTCGACGACTGCGCCGGGCGTTTCACCTGTGACGCACGCGGCGTGGGCACCGACTGGGAAGTGAAAGAAGTCACAGGGATCGCGTCCGCCCTGCTCGGCACCGCCGACATCGTCGCCGACCCGGCCGGCCTCGCCGCCGACTTCACACAGATGATGGAGACGGCGATGGGCAAGGAGGTCGCGGACGTCGCGCTGCGGCTGTGGACCCCGGTCGGCACCGCCATCAAGTTCGTCAAGCAGGTCGCCCCGACGGTCGAGGAGCTGACCGGACGCCGTACGGAGGCGGGCCCGCGGGCGGGCGACTACCCCACCGGTTCCTGGGGCGACGAGTCCCGTGACTACCACGTGTGCGTCGAGGTCCCGGCGGCGAGCGTCGGCCAGGAGATGCTCGCCGCACGGGTCTCGCTGGTGATCCCGGAGGCCGGGGGCAGCGTCCGCAACCTGGGCGCGCAGGGGCTCGTGAGGGCCGTATGGACCGACGACATGGCCGCCTCCACGTCGATCAACCCTCAGGTCGCCCACTACACCGGCCAGGCCGAACTGGCACAGGTCATCCAACAGGGGCTCGACCTCCGCAAAGCGGGAGATATGGATGGAGCGACGGCCAAACTGGGCCGCGCGGTCCAGCTCGCGAGCGTCTCGGGGAACGCGGATACTGCGAAACTGCTTGCGAAGGTGGTGGACGTGGTCGATGCCACGACGGGTACTGTGCGACTGAAGGCCAAGGTCGCGGACGCCGACGAGATGACGCTCGAGACCCGGTCCACAAAGACTGTTCGTGTAAAGAAGTGACCTGAACCAGCTCCCGGCACGCCGAAGGCCTCCGGGACACCGAAGAAGAGAGGGGGACGCGCCGACATGCCGACCTGCCCGAACGGACACCAGTCGGGTTCCGACGACTGGTGCGAGGTCTGCGGTCACCGCATGGCCGGTGCCGTACCTCCGCCCCCGCCCCCGCCGCCCCCCACCGCGGGCGGCGGCTACGGCTTCCCGCCGCCCCAGCCCGGCCAGGGCGGCGGCCGGCCCGGTGGGCGACCCCTGTCCTCGGCGCCCGGCCACGAACCCGAGCTCTGCCCGCAGTGCCGCACGCCCCGAGAGGGCGGCGCGCCCTTCTGCGAGGAGTGCCGGTGGAACTTCCTCACCAACACGGCGACCTCGTACACCCCGGCCGCCCCCCGCACACCGGCCCCCGGCCCGGGCGGACCCGGTGGCCCCGGTCACATGGGTCCGGGCGGTCCGGGGCAGGGTGGTCCGGGGCAGGGTGGTCCGGGTCCCGGCGGGCGCTTCCAGCCACCGCCGCCGTCCTACGGGGGCGGTGATTCCTTCGAGTACCAGGGTTCCCGTCCGTCGCAGGTGAACCGCCCCGCGGAACCGATTCCGTCAGGCCCGCCGTTCGGCGGCGACCCTTCGGGGCGGCAGGGCGGTCCCGGCGGCGTGGGCGGCCCCGCGGGGCAGGCCGGCGGACCCTTCGGGCGCGAGCCGGGTGGTCAGGGCGGTTCCGGCGGCCCCGGTGCTCCGGGCAGACCCGGTGGCGCCTCCGGTCCCGCCGGCGGTCCCCCGGCGGGCGCCTTCGGAGGCCCCCCGACCGCTCCGGGCGGCGGCCCCTTCGGCCGTGAGCCTTCCGGACCGGGCGGCCGCCCGCCCGGCCAGGCCGGCGATCCCTTCGGGCAGCCTTCGGGCCCGCCCGCGGACCCCTACCGGCGTGAGCAGAGCGGGCAGTCCGCCGATCCTTTCGGACGCGAGCCGTCCGGCCCGTCGGGCGACCCCTTCGGCCGTGAGCCTTCCGGACCGGGCGGCCGTCCGCCCGGACCGGCCCGCCCCGGTGACGGCGGCCCCTCGGGCTTCGGCGGCGAGCCCTCGCGGCCGGGCTCTCCCGGGCCCACGCCCACGGCAGGTCCCGGCGGCTTCCCCGGCCAGGGCGGCCCCGGAGGTCACGGCGGCCAGGGCGGTCCCGGAGGCCCCGGAGTTCCGCAGGCCTACCAGCCGTCCGGCCCGCCGTCCCCTCCCGGCTACCCGCAGGAGACCGGCCGGCAGCAGCCCGGAGGCGGCCGGCCCTTCGGCGGCGGTGACGACGACTGGGTGATCTCTCCGCCGTCGCACACGGGCCCCGGCCAGGCGGACCCCCGGAGTCAGGGAGCGCCCCAGGGCGGCGGTGGCTACGGCTACCCGCAGACGGGCGCCACCCAGGCCCCGCCCCCGCCCAACCCGGCGTTCTCGCAGCAGCCGGCCACCTGGACGGCGACCATCGGCCCGGACCGCTCGTATTTCATGGCGATGATGCACCGCTCGGGTCCGGAGGCCGCGGGCCTGAACCTGCCCGCGTACTCGCCCGAGCAGCAGCGCACGCTCACCGGCAACCAGATCACCATCGGCCGCCGTCGCCATTCCACCGGCGAGACCCCCGACATAGACCTGTCGGTGCCGCCGGAGGACCCGGGCGTCTCGCACCAGCACGCGGTGCTGGTGCAGCAGCCCGACGGCAGCTGGGCCGTCGTCGACCAGAACTCGACGAACGGCACGACGGTCAACGGCTCGGAGGAGCCCATCCAGCCGTTCGTCCCGGTGCCGCTGCAGGACGGCGACCAGGTGCACGTGGGCGCCTGGACGACGATCACCGTCCGCCGAGGCTGACAACGGCCGACCGGTCCGGGCGGGCACAGGCCGACCCGGCCCCGGCTGGCTCGACCCCGGTCGGCTCGACCCCGGTCGGCTCGACCCCGGTCGGCTCGGCCGTCCTGACGCCCTTGACGCCCCCGCCGATACGGCCGCCTCGGATGCGTGGAAGGTCCGACGTCCAGGACGTCTTGGTCGTCCCGGACGTCCGGGCCGGGCCGTCGTCCGGCCGTCCCCTCGTTCCCGAGGCCGGTCCCCGGCGCGCGGCAGGGCCGCCGCTCGACCGGGTCGGGCCCGGCTAACCCGGCAGGGGCCATGCGTACGGGCCCTCCGGATCGTCGAGCCACGCCCACGCGTGTCCGCCGCCGACCGTGACGCCGTAGCGCTCCCGTCCCGGCATGCCCTCGCGCTCCCACAGGGAGCACGCCTCCTGCGGGTCGAGGGCCTCCCGGGTGAGGGTCAGCAGGAAGCGGAACCGGTCGCTCTCCCTGACCCGGCCGGGCACCCCCGAGAGGGTCACCGGCTCCGGGTCGGGCCGGTCCGACCCGCGCAGCGGCACGAAGTACGCCGGCGTGTGCAGGAACCGTCCCTCCGCGTGTCCGGCGTCCCGGACCGTCAGCGCGATCAGCCCGGTGGCGAGCGGCGCGAGGATCAGGGCCCCGGGGGCGCACTGGGCGAGCCAGGCGCGCGGGACGGACGCCAGCGTGCAGGTCGCGATGATCCGGTCGAAGGGGGCGCGTTCGGGGACCCCTCGCGCCCCGTCCCCGGTGACGACGGCGGGCCGGTATCCGGCGTCCGCGAGATGCCGGCGGGCGGACTCGGTGATCTCCGGATCGAGGTCGACGGTGGTGACGTTCTCCTCGCCGAGCAGGTACGACAGCAGCGCCGCGTTGTACCCCGTGCCGGCGCCGATCTCCAGGACGCGGTCGCCGTCCTCGACCCGCAGCTCGGCCAGCATCAGCGCCATGAGGGAGGGCTGACTGCTGGACGTGAGCAGCACGCCGTCGCGCAGCCGGGTGGCCAACGGGGTGTCCTCGTATGCGCCCCGCATCCAGCGCTCCCTGGTACGCCGGTCGGGACTCTCGCCCCAGCGCCGCTCGTAGCCTCCGGCGCCGGCCACGTAGTAGTAGGGCACGAAGAGATGGCGCGGCACCGTCGCGAAGGCCTCCCGCCATCGCGGGTCGGCGGCGAACGCTCCGCTCGCCTCGATCTCCCGCACCAGCAGAGCCCGAGCGGAGGCGGCGAGGCCGGCCGTACCGGCGGGTTCGGGATCGTGGGCGCCCATGACTCCACTGTGCGGTGCGCGGCCCCCGGAAGCGAGCATCGGGGGTGGTCCTAAGCCTCGAGTCCTCCGTCGCGCCGTCTGAGACCATGGGAGGCGTGACAGAGATTCGGCGCGGCACGCTTCAGGAGCAGACCTTCTACGAGCAGGTCGGCGGGGAGGAGACCTTCCGTCGGCTGGTCCACCGTTTCTACCAAGGGGTCGCCGAGGACCCACTGCTGCGGCCCATGTACCCGGAGGAGGACCTGGGCCCGGCCGAGGAGCGCTTCGCGCTGTTCCTCATGCAGTACTGGGGCGGCCCGACGACCTACAGCGAGCAGCGAGGTCACCCGCGGCTGCGCATGCGGCACGCCCCCTTCGCCGTGGACCGGGCGGCGCACGACGCCTGGCTGAAGCACATGCGGGACGCGGTGGACGAACTCGGCCTGTCCGAGGAGCACGAGTACACGCTCTGGAAGTACCTGACGTACGCGGCGGCGTCGATGGTGAACACCCCGGAGTAGACGTCTCGACGTGCCGCACGGCAAGAGTGCGGCACGGCACGGCATGCGGGACGGCACGGCAAGAGTGCGGGACACCACGGCAAGAGTGCGGCACGGCACGGCAAGAGTGCGGGACGGCACACGGCGGCGTGAGCACCCCATGGCCGTCGGCTGCGCACGACGGCATCAGAACACGACGCCATCAGCGCACGAAGGCGTCCGACGACGGCGGGATCAGAACTCGACGGCCTCGGACGGCGTCAGCGCACGCTGACGTCCAGCATTCCCAGCCGTCCCGCGCGCCGCACGGCGACCGACCCGTACGGGGTGCGCAGCCGCAGCCATGCGCCGAGCGAGAGCAGCGCCAGGTCCCCCGGGCCGGCCGCGGGCCGGAGGAAGCCGAGCGACTGGGCCGCGTGCACGGCCCGCACGGGAAGTCCGGTGTCCCCGATCGTCCGGGACCAGATCTCCCGTCCGATCCGGTCGACTTCCGCCCGGGTCCGCAGTTCGGCCGCCAGCTCCTCGGTGCGGGACCGGAACTCGGCGACGGCCGAGCCGACCGCCGCCCGCAGCGCGTCCGGCGCGGGCAGGCCCGCCTCGGGCCGCCACCCGCCGCGCGGCGGTAGCACGCCGGCCCACGGAGGCCCGGTGACCGCGGTGGGGACGCCGGCCGTGGCGGCGCTCTCGGCCACGGACTCCAGCAGCTCGCCCGCCGACACCGTCACGTCCAACGTGACGTCCAGGCCGGCCTCGTACGGCTTGGCGAGACGGACCGCGCGGATCGCGAGCACCTCGAAGGACGGCGGCCGCCCGAAGACGGCGAGCGCGGTGCCGGCCGCCTGCAGCCGCACCGCGGCCGCGCGGTCGTAGTGGAGCAGCCGGGAGAGGAAGGCCGCGAGATCCGCGGCCTCCCCCTCGTCGGCGAGGTGGAGCACCGTCATGCGGCGACGGCCTTCTCGGCGTCGTCGTCCTGGTACTCCTCGAGGAAGAGGCGCTCCTCGGCGGTGATCCGGCGCGGCCGTTGCGTCGCGAAGTCGAACGGCACGATGACGGTGGAGGCCCGCACGTAGACCACGTCGTCGTCCTTCACCTCGTAGGAGATGGTGAAGGACGCCGCCCTTATCTTCGTGACCCACAGCTCGATGTCCACGGGCGTGTGCCGGTGGACGAGCTGCCGCTTGTAGTCGATCTCGTGGCGCGCCACCACGGACCCCTGCTGGAAGTCCTTCTCCGGACGGAACAGGAAGTCGATACGGGCTTCCTCCAGGTAGCGGAGGAAGACCACGTTGTTGACGTGGCCGTACGCGTCCATGTCCGCCCAGCGCAGCGGGCAGCGGTAGATGTGCCGCAAGATCGATCAGCCCCGGGTCAGCTTCTTGTAGGTGGCACGGTGCGGACGTGCGGCGTCCGCACCCAGCCGCTCGACCTTGTTCTTCTCGTACGACTCGAAGTTGCCCTCGAACCAGAACCACTTGGAGTCACCCTCGTAGGCGAGGATGTGGGTGGCGACCCGGTCCAGGAACCAGCGGTCGTGAGAGACGACCACTGCCGCGCCCGGGAACTCCAGCAGCGCGTTCTCGAGGGAGGACAGCGTCTCCACGTCGAGGTCGTTGGTCGGCTCGTCGAGGAGGAGCAGGTTGCCGCCCTGCTTGAGGGTGAGCGCGAGGTTCAGGCGGTTGCGCTCACCGCCGGAGAGCACCCCGGCCGGCTTCTGCTGGTCAGGTCCCTTGAACCCGAACGCGGAGACGTACGCGCGGGACGGCATCTCCACCTGCCCGACGTTGATGTAGTCGAGCTCGTCGGAGACCACGGCCCACAGCGACTTCTTCGGGTCGATGTTCTCGCGGCTCTGGTCGACGTACGAGATCTTGACGGTCTCGCCGACCTTGATGGACCCGGAGTCGGGCTCTTCGAACCCCTGGATCATCTTGAACAGGGTCGTCTTGCCGGCGCCGTTCGGGCCGATGACGCCGACGATGCCGTTGCGCGGCAGCGTGAAGCTCAGGTCGTCGATGAGGACCTTGTCCCCGAAGGCCTTGGTGAGGTTGTTGACCTCGACGACAATGGAGCCCAGGCGCGGGCCCGGCGGGATCTGGATCTCCTCGAAGTCCAGCTTCCGCATCTTGTCGGCCTCGGCGGCCATCTCCTCGTACCGGGCGAGACGCGCCTTGGACTTGGCCTGACGCCCCTTGGCGTTGGACCGCACCCACTCGAGCTCTTCCTTCAGACGCTTGGCACGCTTGGCGTCCTTCTGGCCCTCGACCTTGAGACGGCTGGCCTTGGTGTCGAGGTAGGTGGAGTAGTTGCCCTCGTAGGGGTGCGCGCGACCGCGGTCGAGCTCGAGGATCCACTCGGCGACGTTGTCGAGGAAGTACCGGTCGTGGGTGACGGCGACGACGGTGCCGGGGTACTTGGCGAGGTGCTGCTCCAGCCACTGCACGGACTCGGCGTCCAGGTGGTTGGTGGGCTCGTCGAGAAGCAGCAGGTCGGGGGCCTCGAGCAGCAGCTTGCACAGCGCGACGCGACGGCGCTCACCACCGGAGAGGTTGGTGACGGGCCAGTCGCCGGGCGGGCAGCCGAGGGCGTCCATGGCCTGCTCGAGCTGGGTGTCCAGGTCCCACGCGTTGGCGTGGTCGAGGTCCTCCTGCAGCTTGCCCATCTCGTCGAGCAGCGCGTCGGAGTAGTCCGTCGCCATCAGCTCGGCGACCTCGTTGAAGCGCTTGAGCTTGCCCATGATCTCAGCCGCGCCGTCCTGCACGTTCTCCAGAACGGTCTTGGACTCGTCGAGCGGCGGCTCCTGCAGCAGCATCCCGACGCTGTAGCCGGGCGACAGGAACGCGTCACCGTTGGAGGGCTGCTCCAGTCCCGCCATGATCTTCAGAACGGTGGACTTACCGGCGCCGTTCGGCCCGACCACACCGATCTTCGCGCCGGGCAGGAAGCTCAGCGTTACGTCGTCAAGGATGACCTTGTCGCCGTGTGCCTTGCGCGTCTTGCGCATGGTGTAGATGTACTCAGCCAAGAGAAACCGTCCGGCAGCTTGAAATCTGGCAGTGGGCAGATACACCCCATCTTGCCGGACGGCTACCCCTCGGGGGAAACCCGTCCGGGCAGGGGGCTTTGATCTGGGGTTTTCGCCGGGAGGTCCCGGAGGCGGGGCGCCGGCGGTGCCGTTGACCGGCAAGCGGTGCCAGTGGTCGGCGGGCGGCCGCGACAGTGCTCTGTCGCGGCACGCCGCCCGTGGTGCCGTGTGCTTCTAAAGCTTGGTCATCTTGGCGTAGGGGCTCAGGATCCGCTCTTGTGCCGAGCCGAAATCCACGAGCGCAGCGATTCCGTCCTCGATGCCGATCACTCGGCCGAGGCCGTACATGTCGTGTGTCACCTGGTCGCCCACGGCAAAGTGCTTGGGCACGAGTGTTGCCGGCGCCTTGAAGGGGCTGGTGGGCAAGTGACGCTTCGGTGCAGAAGGTTTTGTCATTGCCTTCAGTATGCGCCTGGATCGGGGTGGAAATCGGCTGGAGTCCGCGGTCGGGACTCTTCCAGGGTCTCGCGGGTGGACCGAAACAGGTCGGATGACCGGTACGCCGCCCAGGATTCGCCGCTTGCCCGACGGCTGTCGACGGTGGCGGAACTGGCGCGGCCGGCACCGGACGATTCTCCTTCCCGCCCACTCCGGTGGTGAGCCTCTGCGCGGGGCAGTGACGCGATCTGCCGGGCGTTCTGCCTGGTCATCCGCACCGCGAGGACGTGTGGGTGCGGCCGGTGGAGCTTGATCGACACAGCGTCGACGCGACCCTCGAGGCCGCCCGGCCTGCCGCCCTCACGCAGGTCGAGGTCGTCGCGCCGACGCCTCGCCCCTCGATCACTGCGCCGGGATGAGGCCCGCCGACATCGTGCTGCTCCGCGGAGAGCTCGGAAACATCACGGATTGGGACACCGAACGGACCGTCGACACGTGCGCCCGGCTGTGCGCGACCGGAGGCCGGGTGCCGGGACACCGAACGGACCGTCGACACGTGCGCCCGGCCGTGCGCGACCGGAGGCCGGGTGCCGGGACACCCCGGCCACGACAGGCTGCGCCCGGCGACCTGAACCCGGGGCCGCCGGCCCGCTCGGTCGGGTCCACGGGACTCAGCGGCAACCCTGTCCCGTTCTTTTCGTACTGTGACATTTGTCGGCCTTGCACCGGCTTGTCGGTTCAGCCAGATCCGTCAGCACGGTCAGGCACCGCGCCAGTCGGGCGCGCCGGCTCTGTCAGCTCTGTGAGCCGTTCTCCTTGCGGCCGACGAGCAGGAGCGCCGCTCCACCGATGACCACCAGGCCGATGGCCGTGCCCGCGATGAGCGGGGTGGCACTGCTGCCGCCCGTCGCGGCGAGGTCGGTGTCGTCCACGGTGGAGATGCCGCCCACCGTGGCAGGACTCGGTTCGCTCAGGGTCTGAGTGGTCAGGCCGGCGATCTCGTCGGCCTGTGTCCGGCAGTCCAGGACGCCGGTGAACCTGTTCTGGTCCCCTCGAGGACCGACGATCGAGAAGTCGTAGGCCTGGTCCTCCTGCAGCGGGATCGTCACCGTGAGGTCCCCGCCGGCGGGGATGGTGTGCTGCAGACCCATCAGCTCGAACGTGAAGGCCTCGTCACCGCGGTTGGCGGCGGCGATGTCGACGCCGGTCTTCGCGCAGTTCTTCGCGGCGGACAGTGCCGGTATGGCGCCCTTCTGGGCCCAGGTCGCGCCGGCCGTCGCCGACACCGTGGACTCGCTGGAGCCGGCCAGGATCTGGGTCTGGCTGCGACTGTCGGAGGTGAAGGCGCGGCCGACCGGGACGGTGGTGGAGGCCTGCACGGTCAGCTCGGCCGAGCCGGCGGCCGTGTCAGCGGGTACGTCGAAGAACAGTTGGCTGCCGTCCGACACTGCCGTGAGCGGCTTGCCGTCCTTGCCGACGATGCGCACCCCGCTGGTGGCGGCGTCCACCGGCGGCGTCACCGTGGCGCTCGTCGCGTTGGTGTGGACCGTCACCGGGCCGAGCAGTCCGCCCGGGCGGCCGGACACGGCGGGCGCGTCGAGGGTGAGGGAGGCCGTGGGCTCAGGGACCACCCGGGCGGCCTTCTGCAGGTAGTCCGCGAGCCGCTCGGCCTGCGGGTCGACGGCGTCGACGGCCGCGCCGTCCGAGTAGCGCCAGATGGCGACCTGGGTGCCGGCGGCCGCGTCCTGCTCGGTGAGGCCGGCGCCGATGCCGGCTTTGTCGGCGAGCGAGGCGAGATCGTTCACCTGGGGGTACGAGTTCTGCAAGATCCAACGGATGCGGCCCGCGTTCCGGTTCGCGGCCAACAGCGTGCCGCTCCAAGGCGTCTCGTGGTACTTGGCGTCTCTCTGCGTGGGGTTGTAGAGGTCGACGCAGTACGTCTGGAGGGTGCCGCCGCCCTCGACGGACATCTCGAACAGGCCGGCCGACACCTCCTGGTCCCCGCCCTCGGCGTGGACCAGGGCAGCGCCGTAGGTCTTGAGACCGCCGATCGTCGCGGTGGCCCCGCCCTGACTCTGCGTCACCTCCGCCGCGGCGGCCGTGCCCGCAGTGGCGAGCACCCCGACGGCGACGAGGCCGGACGCCACGGCCGCCGCCGCGAGACGGACCGGGCCCCGCCCACGAGCGAACAACGCGGAGATCGAAGAAATCACACAATTCCCCTTCGAGCAGGACCCGTTGATGTGGGGGTACGGTCCCACCAGCAGAATCAGAAGCCCCAGTGGGCTACGTCCGGCATCCTAGAGACGCCGCGCACCACGCCTGCCGGTCATCTCGTCCGATCACCGATCCGACTCGGAATCGTTATCCCCAAGATCGGCCACGAGTGGGGCATGTCGACTTGTCCACTTCGCTGTTGCGCGCAGATGCGTCGAAATGCCGCAGCTCACTGTTGACCGACCGTCACCATTGCACTCCGCTGCGGATGGCGGGGCCGCTCAGGTCACCGCCGCCGGCTCGCGACGCCGTGCGTCGCCGGACTTCGCTTCCGCCGCTTCGGCGACCGGAGTCTCCCAGTCCGGTTCAGGCTGTGCCGGCGGACCCGCTCCCGCCGGCTCGGCACGGCCCTGCCGCCGGAAGGCCGACGTGCCCCGTGCGATGTCGTGACCGATCGCCACGGCGTCGATGTCCGCCGAGGTCCGGCTCTGCTGCCCCTCGCGCGACTCCGTGCGCACCTTCAGCCTGCCCTGGACGATCACCGGATCCCCGACGTTCAGCGAGGCCATCGCGTTCTGGGCCAGTTGCCGGTTGGCCCAGACCGTGAAGAAGTTTGTGTGGCCGTCGGTCCAGGCGCTCTTCTCCCGGTCCCAGTAGCGCGAAGTCACCGCCAGCCGGAACCTCGCCGACGCGCCGGCCGCCAGGTCCCGGTAGACCGGCTGCGTCGCCACGTTGCCCACCGTGCAGACCAACGTCTCGTTCATGCGAACCCCTCCCTCGCCGGACGGTCGCGCCGCCCGGTCACACGCACGGGCCCCTCCCGTACGGCTGCGTCCGCCGCGACGGCCGCGGTGGCCTTCACCGCGTGCCGTCAGCGCCGTTCGCGGCGACCGCGTCCGTCGCGACCGCCGCGAAGCCAGACTGCCTCCGTCGGGCCGGGCCCGCCGAGCGCTGTGGACCACCGCCCGCCTGTGGAAAACTCCACCACCCGGACGAGTGATCAGCGCCCCTGCTCCCGGTGATCACCCAGGCGGATCTGCTCCGCCGACGCCCGATCCCGAGAGCTCCACCCCCTGTGGATCACCGCCGTGCCACCGCAAGCCGGTTCGCCGGGCGCCGACGCCCCGCCGCACGCCCCTCCACAGCACGCCCGGTCGCCGCACGCCCCTTCACGCCGCAACGCCCCTCCACAGCACGTCCCGTCGCCGCACGCCTCTCCACAGCACGCCTCTTCACAGCGCGCCTCTTCACAGCGCGTTCGTTCGCCGCCTGCCGGTTCATCGCGCACCCCGTCGCCGCGCGCCCGTCCATCACGCGCCCGTGCATCACGCGCCCGTGTATTGAGCGTCCCTTCACCGCGCTCCGGCCACCGCCCCCGTGACCCTGGCGTACCGCTCCCGCACCTCCCGGTAGCGCAGCAGTTCCGCGGCCACGGGGTCCAGCACCCGGGCCCGTCCGCAGCCGGCCGCAGCCTCCCGCAGCCGGCGTTCAGCGTCATGCCCGTACCGCCGGGCCGGCCCCCGGGCAGCCATGCGGCAGCTCCACTCGACCAGCGGCCCGCCGATGATGCCGGACACCATCAGCAGCACCGGAACCCCGAGGTTCGGGTCCATGACTCCGACGATCTGGCCGACCAGCCACAGTCCGCCGACGACCTGCAGGAGCGTCATGCAGGCCTGCACCAGGACGGCGACCGGCCACCAGCCCGGCCGGGGCGGTCGTCCCGGCGGCAGACCGGCCCGCGCCGCCAGGTCGTCCAGCGCCTCGGGCAGCCCCTGCGCGCCGCGCACCGCCGCCTCACGGACGGCCTGCGCCCAGGGCGCCGGCAGCCCCGCCGAGGCCCGTTCGGACACGGTGCGCACCGCCTGCTCGACGCGCTGACGTGCCGTGGCCTCCTCGTCGGCCTGGGCGCGGACCGGCAACCGCCCGGTGGGAGGGTCGCGCCGGTCCTGCTGCCACCGCCACAGCCGCAGCCAGGGCGTCCCGCACGCGCGGTTGGCGTTGCGCAGCCAGGCCCGCTCGGCGGCCTCGCCGGCTGCGGTGGCGCCCACCGCGTCCGCCAGCAGGTCGGCGAACTCGTCCCGCGCCTGCTCGCTCAGCCCGATGCGTCGTCCGGTGGCGTAGACGGACCGCAGCCGCCAGGCCGCGGCCTCCACGTCGGCCGAGATGCGCCGGGCGGCGGCGCCGCGCTCCGCGACGAACTGGCCCAGCACCTCCCGAAGTTCACCGACTCCGTCACCGGTGAGCGCGGACAGCGCGAGCACCGTGGCCCCCGGTTCGCCGTACTCGCCGAGGGCGACGCCGTCCTCGTCGAGCAGCCGCCGCAGGTCGTCGAGGACCAGTTCGGCGGCCTCGCCGGGCAGCCGGTCGACCTGGTTGAGGACGACGAACATGACCTCCGCGTGTCCGGCCATGGGCCGCAGATACCGTTCGTGCAGGACGGCGTCGGCGTACTTCTCCGGGTCGACGACCCAGATGACGGCGTCCACGAGCGCCAGCACCCGGTCGACCTGCTCGCGGTGCTGCACGGCCGCCGAGTCGTGGTCGGGCAGGTCGATCAGGACGAGCCCGCGCAACTGCGCCTCCGCCTCGGCGGTCTGCACCGGTCGCCTGCGCAGCCGGCCCGGGATGCCGAGCCGGTCGATGAGGGAGGACGCGCCGTCGCTCCAGGTGCACACGATGGGCGAGGACGTGGTCGGCCGACGGACGCCCGTCTCCGAGATCGTGACACCGGCGAGGGCGTTGAACAGCTGTGACTTGCCGCTGCCGGTGGCGCCCGCGAGGGCGACCACGGTGTGCTGCCCGGAGTGCCGGCGCCGGGCGGCCGCCTCGTCCAGGACCCGGCCGGCCTGGGCGAGCGTCCTGCTGTCGAGGCGTGTGCGGGAGAGCCCCACGAGTTCGCGCAGCGCCTCCAGCCGTGAGCGCAGCGGCCCGTCGTAGACGAGCGGGGTCGAGGGCAATGCGCTGCCGCCTCCGCCGGACCGGGCCGCCTTGTCGGCCGCCGCCGCCTGCTCGGCGGCGGCGGCCTCGTTCACCCGGCGGGCGATGAGACCGTCGTCCCAGGCATCGGCCGAATCCTCGTCGGCGTCCGCTCGGGACGTGCACGCGGACGGGTGCCGGGCCGGGTCAGGGGCCGGGGGCCGGGACGGGTCAGGGGCCGGGGCCGGACCGGCGTTCGAACCGGGGTTAGGGCGGGGCAGAGCGTCCTCCGTTCGGTCGGCTGCGCGCGCGTGGCCGGTCGGCTCCTGCGCCGAGGCGTCCGCCTCTTCGGGGTCGCCCCCGTGCTCCGACTTCTTCCCCTCCGGCACCGCGCTCCCGGTGCGCTCCTGGACTTCGCGATCATCCTGGTAGCGCAACCGGTCCTCGCGATCACCCTGGTGGCGCTGCCGCTCGCGACCCTGGTGCTCTGGGTGCTCTGGGTGCTCTGGGTGCTCTGAGTGCTCTGAGTGCTCTGGGTGCCCCTGATGTTCCTGTTGCCCCTGGTGTTCTTGTTGCCCCTGGTGTTCCTGGTGCTCCTGATGACTCTCCGGGTCATGGCGGCTTCCGTGGGCCGGGTTCTCGTGCTTCTCCTGGTCCGCGTGGCCTGTCTGGTCCGTGTGGTCCTGGTCAGTGACGGCGGTCACCGGTCACCTCTCCTTCTGCAGTACGGACAGCGCGGCAATGAGTTCGGCCTGGGGTTCGGGGTGGACTTCGAGTCCGTCGAGGGGGGCGAGTCGGCGTTCGCGTTCGGCGTGCATGACCCGGTCGAGGTGTTCGGCGAGCAGCCGCCCGCCCCGGTCGCGCAGCCGCAGCGCCCCGTGCGCGCCGAGCCGCTCGGCGAGCCCCTCGCCCGCGGAACGCGCCCTGCGGCCGCCCAGCAGCGCCGTGGCGACGAGAGCGGCGACCGACTCCGGGTCGGGGCCGGCGCCCCGCTCCAGGCCGCGTACCTCGTCCTCGGCGTACTCCTCCAGCTCGCGCCGCCACCGTCGAACGGCGAGGCCGATCCGGTGCTCGGCGCTCTCCAGGGATGTGTCATGGTCCGTCAGCGCCGCTGCATGGGAGGCCGGTTCGCGGCGCCAGGCCTCGTCGACACGATCGTCGGCGGCGGTGACCGCGCACAGCAGCAGCGCGGCGAGGCTCTCCACGAGGGCGTCGAGCAGTTCGCCTGCGTTGCAGTCCAGCGGGAAGGCCCGCCAGCGTTTGAGCGCGTCGCCGGCGAGGACCGCGCCGCTCTGCAGACGACCCCGCACGCGCGTGTACTCGCTGTCGTACGCCCCTTCGACGGCCGAGGTGAGCCGCAGTGCGGCCGCGTACTGCGCGGCGGCGGCGCCGGCGAGTTCGGGCATCCGTGCCTTGAGGGAGTCGAGGACGCCGTGGGCCGTGCGGGCGAGGGCGTGGTTGCGGGCGGCCGGGTCCTGGGCGTGGTGGACGAGCCAGGAGCGCAGCTGCGCCACGGCGGTCGCCGGCAGCAGCCCACCGCCCCAGGCCGACTCGGGCAGTTCGGGGACCGTGAAGCGCGGCACGTCGCCCAGCCCGGCCTTGGTGAGCAGGGCGCCGTACTGGCGGGACACCTCGGAGACGACCTGGTGAGGCACCCGGTCGAGGACGGTCACGAGCGTGACGTCGTACTCCTTGGCGGTGCGCAGGAGGTGCCAGGGAACGGCGTCGGCGTAGCGGGATGCCGTCGTGACCATCACCCAGATGTCGGCGGCGCAGATCAGTTCGGCGGCGAGTACGCGGTTGTCGGCGACGAGTGAGTCGATGTCGGGCGCGTCGAGAAGGGCGAGACCGGGCGGGAGTGTGTCGGCGGTCTCGATCCGCAGCACGGGTCTGCCGTCCTCGCCGGTGAGCAGCAGATCGTCCGCCGCCTCCTGATGAGGGGCCCACGCGCGGGCGAGGCCGGGCAACACCCGCATGCCGCTGAACCAGTGATGGTCCTCCGGGTGGCATACGAGCACCGGGGTCCGTGTCGTCGGCCGCAACACGCCCGCCTCGCTGACGCGCCGCCCCACCAGGGAGTTGACGAGCGTCGACTTGCCGGCGCCGGTGGATCCGCCCACCACCGCCAGCAACGGCGCGTCGGGCTGCCGGAGCCGCGGCACCAGGTAGTCGTCGAGCTGGGCTAGCAGTTCGTCGCGGTTGGCACGCGCGCGCGGGGCCCCTGTCAAGGGCAGCGGGAAGCGTGCGGCGGCGACACGGTCGCGCAGGGCGGAGAGTGCGTCGAGCAGCTGAGGCCTTACGTCCAAGGTCACCACACGCGAAGAATGCCCAATTTTAGGGGATTTATGAAGCATATAGGCATGTCTGCGCGCCGATAGGACACAAGGGACGGAAGGCGCGAGTGGGACAGAGGCGCAACGCAGGCATAACGAGTGCACAACACCCGTGGCCAGGGACGCCAAAAGCGGTGCACGATTCGTACCTGCCTGCGATTATCAGGACCGCTTCACCGAACCTCCACATTGAGCCACGGAGGCGAAGCAACCAGGACAAGGAACCGGGAGCCCTATCCTTGTCCCCGGCAACGTCACGGATCAGCCCACACCCGGGCAGCACGTACGAGGCCACCACACCGGCCCCCGTAGCTCAGTGGATAGAGCAGGCGCCTTCTAAGCGCTTGGCCGCAGGTTCGAGTCCTGCCGGGGGCGCAAGTCTCCGCCCTCCCTATGGGAGGGCATTTTTGCTGCTCAGAGCACGTATCACGCGACACGGCGACGCCCCGGACACTCCCCCGATGATCAAGGGGAAGGTCCGGGGCCGTCCGGCTGTAACCGGGTTTTCGCGGGTGGCTGTGTCGAATACGTGTCGAAGTTTTCGGCGAGAGGCCTCAGCCCGCGTCGGTCGGCTCGGGAAGATCCCCGGCGGCCTCCAAGCGCTTTTTCAAGTCAGGCAGCTGCCCTTCGACACACCGTGCGTAGGTAGCCAGCAGCACCGGAACACTGTTCCCGGCCCATTCGGCAACTTGAGCGGGCGGGATCCCGTCATTGAGCCACTTGGTGAGGCGCGTGTGCCGGTTGTCGTACACCCGCTTCCCCGTGGGCGACTCGAAGACGTGCGGGGGCAGGACGGCCTTGCGCGCACTGCGCCACGCCCGACGAATGACCGAGCCGGCGAGAATGCCGCCCGCTTCCCCCTGGAACAGCAGATCACCGGGCCTGAGCTGCTCCTCCTCGACGTGCTGCCGCAGGATGCGCGTCAGGGCGGGATGCCCCGGCACGGTGCGCGTCTCGCCCTCGGCGCGGCCCTTCAGATCGCGTTCCTCGTGGATCTTGCCGGTGTCGGTCCACTGCTTGCCGACCTCCGGAGTCGCCGTGTGGATCAGCAGCTCACACCACTGGTCTCGGGTGTCGGGGTCAGGCACCATCACGTCCTGCACTCGCATGGCTATGGCTTCCTCCGGCCGTAGAGCGCAGTAGTACAGCGTGGCGAAGAATGCATGCAGCCGCGTTCCCCCGCGTGGCCGGCGACGGATCCAGTCGAGGAGCGCCGCCGCCTGGTCCGCGTTCATCAAGGACCGCTTGTCGACGGCGTTGCTGGTCTTGGTGACGGTCGTCGCCTCCTTCCCCTTGGGGAGGGGATTGGTCCGCAGGACGCGCCGCCGGATCGCGTGCTTCATGACGACGTTGAGGATCCGGCGGTTGCGCTTTCGGGACCAAGCCGCCGCCTGCTTCCCGTCGAGGCGCGTGTCGACGGCCCGCAGAACCGCATCAACCCTCTCCGGCTCCTCCCAGACCGAGACCGGCAGGGAGTTGCGCTCCACCCACCTGAGGATGGTCGCCACGTCTCGCGGGGCGTCCGCACGGCGAGTGGCATTGAACGCCCATTCGCGCAGCGCGGTCCGCACGGCCACCGGGGCGAACTGGGTCGGCTGGGCACGCAGCAGCGCGATGGTGACCGCCGTCAGGGTCTTGGCCGTGTTCTTACGGCTGTTGCCGCCGAGCTCCGGCCAACGGGCGTCCACGTACCCGACGGCGAACGCGTACCAGCTCATCGCAGCTGACTTGGAGCGGTGGAAGCGACACCGCCTCCCCTGCACTCCGTGTCCGTAGCCGGAGTGGTGGTGCGCGAGGACGGCCGTCTCCTGGCGATACGCCGAGCCGACAACGGCACCTGGGAGCTCCCCGGCGGCATCCTCGAACTCGACGAGACCCCGGAGGCCGGCGTCACCCGCGAGGTCCTTGAGGAGACAGGCATCCACGTCGAGGTGGACGAACTCACCGGCGTCTACAAAAACATGACCCGCGGAGTCGTCGCCCTGGTCTTCCGCTGCAAGCCCTCCGACGGCATCGAACGCACCTCCAGCGAATCCACGGCAGTCTCGTGGCTCACGCCCGACGAGGTCACTACTGACCTTCAAAGCGTGGTGTCGGCGGGGCTGACGGTTCATGATCCCTGCGGTACGCCGGTGGCATGAGGTATGCACAAGGGGGCGGGCTGACCGACGAACGGCGGGCACTCCGCGAGCAGTTGAGGTTGGAGACGGCCGAGCGGTTCGCCCAGGGCGACGAGAACCCGGTCATCGCTCACGACATGCGGGTCAGTGTCCGTTCAGTGCAGCGGTGGCGCAGGGCCTGGTCGC
>NZ_JBMNDR010000034.1:0-71937 GCF_052543235.1 Streptomyces sp. SAS_272
CGCTGCGGCCCAGAACGCCGCGAGTCGCTCCGGCTCGGCACAGTCGATGGTCAGCTGGAGTTTCGGATCGGTGATCATCGGACAACACTACCGGCCGCCTGCGGAGGCCGGCGTCGCTCTGGGGCTGGCCGGTGAAGGCTGCGCGCGGACGGCACCCGAACCTATTCGCCACGACCAAGGGCATGCCTACCTGACGGTCAACCACCACCCCTTCGTGCTCCCGCCGAAGCTCGCCCGCCTCATTGACGATCAGCTCCAGCACAGCCCCCGGCACAGCAACACGGCCGGGGGCAGATACCTCTTGCCTGGTCACAGCCCTGGACGCCCGCGCAACCCCCTCGGCCTCGCCGACACCCTGAGACACCACGGTCTACCTGCCCGCGCAGCACGGAACACCGCCATGATGGACGCCCTGGTAGACCTACCGCCCATGGTCATCGCCGACCTGCTCGGTATCCACCCCAAGACAGCCGAACGCTGGGCCGCCCTCGCCGGCGGGAACTGGTCCGAATACTTGGCAGCGCGACGGGCGGCCCCGCAGGGTCAGGCAGTGGAACAGGACACTGTTCCGAGTTGAGCCCGCTGACGGCAGCCACATCGTCGGGGCCCGGGCTCGGCACCGGAACACTTCTCACAATCGGTCCTGCGACGTGCGCGTTCAGGCCGCACCTTGAGAAACGGGAAGTGCGCCGTCGGCCGCCGTTGCTGACCGGGGGGACGGTTGCGCTCGCCCGTATTCGTTGTCGGTCGCGTCGCCCCTACCTGCACCTGTCCCGGCAGGGGTGACGTATCGGGGTCCTGGCAGCCTGAACTCGTAGACCCGGGTTCAGGATCCGGTGCGGTAGCGGGTGAGCATGAGGGCGACGGCTTCGTCCACGATCGTGGTGTCGGTGGGGTCGGGCGGAACGAAGTCGGTTCGTACGAGCTGGGGCCACAGGAGCTGGCCGCAGATCATTCCGAGGAACTGTTCGGCCACGGCGGACGCCGGCTGTGGCTGTCCGTCGGCCGAACGGAAGTCGAGTGTGCCGGCCTGTGCTTCGGCGTCCAGGTAATCGCGGAGCCGGTCGAAGAAGGGTCCGCGATCGATGGCGAACCCGGTGCCGACGATGTCGGCGAGTTCCGGCATCTGGGGAAGCTCGGTGATGATGAGGCGGCACAGCGCCGCCGTGCCGGGCCGTGAGACCAGGCAGGCGTAGTCGCGGCCGATGTGGTCCAGACCGTACCGGGGATCGCCGGGCGGGGGCGGTTCGGCGTACTGCACGTCCAGTTGCCACTGTTCGGAGGTGACGGCTGCGAACAGGGCGGCCTTGGAGGGGTACCGCTTGAAGAGGGTGCCGGTGGAGACGCGGGCCTCCCTGGCGATCTGGGCCAGGGAGGTCTTGTCGTATCCCCGAGCGAGGAAGAGGTCACGGGCGGCGCGGATGATGCGCGCGCGGTTCTCCGCTTTGATCTGCGCGTGATACCCGGCCTGGCACGTGTCGCCACCGGTCTCCGCTCGGTCACGGTCCGCCACCGACATACCCACGCCCCTCGCCCGTCTCCCAGCCGCACCCTCGCCGTCAGAGAACGGTCTGGCCACCGTCCAGGATAAGGTCCTGGCCCACGGCGAAGGCGGAGACATCGGAGGCCAGGTACACCACGGCTTCCGCGACCTCCGCGGGCATGCCCATGCGACCCAGCGGGATGCCGGAGCTGATCGCCTCCACAACCGCCGCCTGCTGCGCGGGATCCTCGATCCCGAGCTTGGAGTACAGCGGGGTGTTCACCGGGCCGGGGCTGACAGCGTTGAACCGGATGCCGTGCGACCTGAGCAGGTCCGCGTTCCACGACCGCATCAGGGAGCCGACGGCCGCCTTCGTCGCGGCGTAGGCGTTCGACTGACCGTAGCCGCCGTGCGCGCTGTTGGACGCGTTGAGGATGACCGAGGACGGGTTGGCCAGCACGGGCACCAGGGCCTGGGTGAGGAAGAAGACGCTCTTGACGTTGATGTCGAAGAGGCGGTCGAAGCTGTCCTCCGTGTGCTCCTCGAACGGCCGCCAGTCCGAGACGCCGGCGTTCAGGAACGCCACGTCCAGCTCCCCGAAGTGCTCACGCACCCGCTGCGCCAGGCCGCGCTGCGCATCGAGATCGCGCGCATCCGCCTGGACCACCGGCACCTTGTCCCCGAGAATCTGCCGCGCCTTCTCGATGCTGGCCGGGGTGACCCCAGTGACCAGCACATCGGCCCCTTCCGCCACAAAACGCTGCGCGGTCTCCAGACCGATCCCGCTCGTGCCGCCGGTGATGAGAGCGCGCTTGCCCGCAAGACGATTCATGTGCCTGTTCCTTGCCGAGGCGTTAGGTAAGTCGATGGACTTACCCCTGAAGGTAACCACCACACCTCCCCATATGGCAAGTCGATCCACTTACCATCGGGGAATCGGCGGCGAGACCTGTTGATCATGGAGACGCCAAGCGATGAGGTGGCGCGTGTGCGTACGCTGCCGTCGCGCCCGACGTACTCAAGGAGCTGGTCGCGGCAGCCGCTCGGCGACCAGGTCGTAGGAATCCTCGACCGCGTCGGTGATCAGCCGCTCGGTGATGCCGGGTCCTGGCCCCAGGGAGATCCAGTGCCGTTTGTCGAGGTAGCGGCCCGGTGTGATCGAGGCGTAGCCGCGTATGTGGGCGCGGGCGTTTTCGGGTTCGCACTTGACCGTGATGATCTGATCGTCCGGGTCGTCGGTGACGATCAGGAACACTTTGCCCGCGACCTTGTACACGTCGAGTCCCGGGGTGAAGGGGCGTCCGTGGCTGACGTCGGGGAGGGCCAGGGCCGCCTGGCGGGCGGTTTCCTGCAGCCGGTCACCGGCAGCCCTCACCGGTCCGCCCTCGGGGCGGTGCCGTAGGTGTGTGGGTCGACGGGCCGCTCGGCCCTGGGCAGGTGGGCGACGACGAGTCGGTAGGAGTCGGCGACGAGCTCCCTGACGAGCTCCTCGTGGACGCCTTCTCCACTCTCCACCGTGATCCAGTGCTTCTTGTTCATGTGGTAGCCGGGGGTGATGTGGCTGTACTGCTGCCGCAGGGCGTTGGCCTCGCCGGGGTCCGCCTTGAGGATCACGACGGGACGCCCCGGCACTTCGGTCATCAGCATGAACACCTTGCCGCGTACCTTGTAAACCTCCCAGTCGGGGCCGAAGGGGTGCTCCAGCTGGGCTCCGGGGAGTTTCTCCGCGCAGTCGGCGGCGGTCTTGTGCAGGGCCGATCCGTTCATGGGTGGTGGGCCTTCCCGGGTGGTGACGGACTGGGGCATCGAAGGAGGCGGTGGGCACGCCGCGCGGGCGCGGCGGCACGTTCCATCCTTGCGTCGAAGCCGACAAGGAGGGCCGTAGGCTGCGGACACGTGATGGTCGACAAGCGACACTCCAGGCCCAGCAGGCAGGCCGGACCGGCTGCGGTCCCGCTGTACGGTTTCCAGCCCCCGGTCGGTACTCCGTACGGCCTGGAGGTGAGCACCGTCGAGGATTTCTTCGCCCAGCACGACGACTGGCCGTGGAACCCGCCCCGTCCGGGCCGTGCCACCTTCCACTACCTGATCCTGGTCACCGAGGGTGAGCTGCGGCACGACGTCGACCACGTCACGCGGACCGTCGCCCCTGGCCAGTGGCTGTGGGTGCGTCCCGGGCACGCGCAGTGCTGGCATCCGCCCGGCGCCGCCCGCGGACCGTTCATCCTGTTCGAACCGGACGTGCTGCGGCCCGACCTCGCCCGTCTGCTGGCCCCGCTCACCGCGCACGAGGCCCCTGCCGTGCTCAGCCCGCACCCCGATGACACCGCGTGGCTCCAGCAGACGGCACTCCAGCTCCTGGACGAGCACCGCGCACTGGGGCGCCGCCCTCTCGACGTCCACCATGCCCTGCGGCGCAGCCTGCTCGAATCGCTGCTGCTGCGCCTGGCCAACTCCCCCGGCATCGCCCCCACCGGCACAGCCACGCCCACGGCCGGCACCGGCCGTGCCGACAGGTACGGGCGCTTCCTGGACGCCTTGGAAATGCACTTTCGCGAGCTGCACCAGGCCGCGGACTACGCCGCGTTGCTCGGCTGCTCGGTCCGCACGCTCAGCCGCGCCGCCAGGGACGCCACCGGCAAGGGGGTACGTGAACTCATCGACGAGCGGCGCCTCCTGGAAGCCCGGCGCCTGCTGGGAGCTGCCCGGTGGGACTCCCGGACTGTGGCCGTCCACCTCGGCTTCACCGACCCCGCGAACTTCGGCCGCTTCTTCCGCGACCGCACCGGACTCACCCCGGCCGCCTTCGCCGCCCGCGCAGCGAGGACCGACGCGTGACGGAAACAACGCGGAGGCCCCGTGCCCGTCGGAGGCGATGACCCCCGCCGCGGTCCGCGTGAACGCCCGATGGGAGCACTGGTGGAGTGTCGGTGTTCGAGAGCTGCAGTGTTCGCCCCCAGGGCAGCGCCAAGTCGGCACCCACCTTGCTCCAGTGAACAGCCCACCCTCTCCACGGAGCCTGGAGCCTGCTTACGGGCAGACGCGGGCGTCGTTCGGGGAATGTTCGGGCAGGGCTGCCGCTGTCCCGGGGACGTCAGCGCGCCCGAGGGAAAAGCTGCTCGACAGCGGTCACTACCGCGGCGCGGCGGGCGGCGGCGGTGGGGTCCACGGCGTGTGCGGCGGCGGCCTCGCTGAGTTCGGGTTGCGACGCCCAGGTCATGGCGATCTGGTTGACCAGGGCGAGG
Source organism: Streptomyces sp. SAS_272 (assembly GCF_052543235.1). Lineage (NCBI taxonomy): Bacteria > Bacillati > Actinomycetota > Actinomycetes > Kitasatosporales > Streptomycetaceae > Streptomyces > Streptomyces sp. SAS_272. The sequence continues at coordinate 4,729 of NZ_JBMNDR010000034.1, forward strand.
ACGTCGGCCGGGTCCCAGGCGGGGGCGAGCTGTCCGGCCTGTTGCACCTGGCGGAGCTGGTCGATTTTGCGGGCGAGCACTGCCTGGGCGGGATCGTCGGCAACGGCTGTGGTGCCCGGCAGTTCGAGGCGGCCCCAGGCGATCAGGCGGTAGTGGTCCGGACGGGCGACGAAGTAGTCGAACAGGCGGCCCGCGTAGCCAGGGAGGTCGCACGGGTCCATCTGGGTGGCCTCGGCGATGACGACGTACTCCCGTGCGGCGACGTCGGCATAGAGCGCGTCTTTGCTGCGGAAGTAGGCGTAGACGCGTTCTTTGCTGGTCCTGGCGAGCTTGGCGATGCGGTCCACTCGGGCGCCGGCGACGCCATGGCGGGCGAACTCCTCCATGGCAGCGGTAAGGACGCGCTCGCGCGTGTCGCCGGCGGCTACGGGCGCTGCGGTCGGGCCGGAGTCGCGGGACTGGGGCATGGCCCCAGGATAGAGCACCGAACCGTTTGGTTTGGCATCGCGGGTGCTCGGACGTACAGTCAAACTGAACAGTTCGGTTTGACCTTTGGGGGTGAAGCCGGCGAACCACTCAGGGAGTGAACTCATGCAGCACCGCAATCTGGGCTCTCAGGGTCTGCGCGTCTCGGCGCTCGGCCTGGGGATCATGGGCATGTCCATGGCCTACGGCGCCTCGAACGACGACGAGGGCATCGCGACCATCCGCCGCGCCCACGAACTCGGGATCGACTTCTTCGACACCGCCGAGCTGTACGGCGCCGGTACCGGCAGCAACGAGATCCTCCTGGGCAAGGCAGTCAAAGACTTCCGCGACGAGGTGGTCCTTGCCACCAAGTTCGGCTTCGACATGACCGCCCCGGCGATCAGCCCCGCCTTCGACAGCCACCCGGAAAACATCCGCAAGGTCGCCGAGAACAGCCTGCGCTACCTGCAGAGCGACCACATCGACCTCTTCTACCAGCACATCTCCGACCCCGACATTCCGGTCGAGGAGGTCGCCGGCGCGGTCGGCGACCTCATCAGCGAAGGCAAGGTGAAGTACTTCGGCCTGAGCAACGTCGGCCCCCAGTACATCCGCCGCGCCCACGCCGTCACCCCGGTCTCCGTGCTCCAGTACGAGTACTCGCTCTTCGAGCGGGAGGTCGAGGAGAAGATCCTTCCCGTCCTGCGGGAACTCGGCATCGGCCTGGTGCCCTACTCCCCGCTCGGCCGCGGCTTCCTCACCGGCCAGGTCAAGCCCGCCAGCGAATACCCCGCGGACGACATGCGCAGCTGGGACGAGCGCTGGCAGGGCGAGAACTACACGTACAACCTGCACGCCACCGAACAGCTCAAGGATCTGGCCGGCACCAGGGGCATCACCACCGCCCAACTCGCGCTGGCCTGGCTGCTCGCCCAGGGCGAGGACGTCGCGCCCATTCCCGGCACCCGCAGCACCAAGCGCCTCGAGGAGAACGCGGGCGCCGCCGACATCCAGCTCTCCGCAGCCGATCTGGCCCGCATCACGGAGATCCTTCCCCACGGCTCGGCAGGCAGCCGCCTCCCGGCCGCCGTACTGTCCAGCTTCACCACAGACTGACCGCGCCGACACAGGCGATGAACAGATCGGGGAGGATCTCCTCCACCGACTCCCCGGCTGCTTTGCCGCTCAGTCCTTCTCGGCGCTCCTTGCGGGTGGTGGGGGTGTCAGCCGGCGAGGTCGACGCCGCTCGGGATCGGCTTCCTCGCTGGAGGCGGCCTTCGGTGATGGCGTGCAGCTGGGCCGTGGGCGGCTGATCCTGGCTCAGCCAGAGTCCGGGTGGCGCCGCTGGGCACGCAGCCGGGCCCAGCGCTTCAGGCGGCGGCCGACCTCGGCCTCATGGCCGTGTTCGGTGGGCCGGTAGTAGGTCTCGCGGGCCATGTCCTCGGGGAAGTATTCGGCACCGGAGAAGCCGTCGGGGGCGTCCGGGTCGTACTGGTAGCCCTTGCCGTAGCCGAGGTTCTTCATCAGCCGGGTGGGCGCGTTGAGGATGTGCGGCGGCGGCATGAGGGAGCCGGTACGGCGGGCGCTTTCACCCGCGGCGCGGAAACCGCGGTAGACGGCGACGGACTTCGGGGCGGTGGCCAGATAGACGACGGCCTGGGCGAGGGCGAGTTCCCCCTCGGGCGAGCCGAGCCGCTCGTACACGTCCCACGCGGCGAGAGCCTGCTGGACGGCGCTCGGGTCGGCCATGCCGACGTCCTCGCCTGCGAAGCGGACCAGCCGGCGGGCGATGAACAGCGGGTCCTCGCCGCCCTCCAGCATCCGCGCCAGCCAGTACAGGGCGGCGTCCGGGTCACAGCCGCGCATCGCCTTGTGCAGCGCGGAGATCAGGTTGTAGTGGCCCTCCTGGGCCTTGTCGTACAGCGGGGCCCGCTGCTGCACCTGCCGGGCCAGCCCGGCCACGTCCAGCGAGCCGGTGCCGGTGGGGAGGGCCTGGAGCTGCTCGGCCATGTTGAGCAGGTAGCGGCCGTCCCCGTCGGCCAGGGCGAGCAGGGCCTGGCGGGCCTCGACGGTCAGCGGCAGCCGGCGCCCGGTCAGCTCCTCGGCGCGGGTCGTGAGGGTCTGCAGAGCCTGCTCGTCGAGGCGTTTGAGGACGAATACCTGACTGCGCGAGAGCAGCGCGCCGTTCAGTTCGAAGCTCGGGTTCTCGGTGGTCGCGCCGACCAGGACGACCGTGCCGTCCTCCACGTAGGGCAGGAAGCTGTCCTGCTGGGCGCGGTTGAAGCGGTGGATCTCGTCGACGAACAGGAGCGTCCCCCGCCCCCGGCCTCGGCGCCGCTCGGCGTCGCGGAACACCCGGCGCAGGTCGGCAACCCCGGAGAAGGTCGCCGACAGCGGGGCGAAGACCAGACCGGCGGCATCGGCGAGTAGCCGGGCGATGGTGGTCTTCCCGCAGCCGGGCGGCCCCCACAGGACCATCGACACCAGATGCTGCCGCTCGACCATCCGCCCGATCGGCGCCTCATTGCCCAGCAGGTGCTCCTGGCCGACCACCTGGCCGAGGGTACGCGGGCGCAGCCGGTCGGCGAGAGGACGTGAGAAGTCTTCGACGACCGGCAAGGTGACGTCGCTCGCGCCGGTGCTGTCGGGGCCGGGATCGTCGTCGAACAGGGCGAGCGCGGGTTCGCTGTGGTCCATGGGGCTGAGCTTTCGCGTAGGTGACGGTGGTCGGAGCGGGCGGGCGGTCAGGGGCGGGCGGGCCGCCGGCGGCGGGGCGCCGAGTCGAGTGCCAGGTCGTAGGAGTCGATGACCCAGTCCTCGACCAGGGCCGCGGTGACACCCCGGCCGCCGCCCAGCGAGATCCAGTGCTTCTCGTCGAGATGGCGCCCGGCGGTGATCGGGGGGTACTGCTCCTGCAGCCGCCACCCTTGTTCGAGGGGCGGCTGCTTGTGGTGCCGGGCAGTGGCGCGCGCGGCGCGCCGCCTGCCGCGATGACGCGAAGCGCACTGGCCGCAAGGTCGTCGACGACTTCCACCTTGACGATGGGATCACGCCACGGAGCCGCCACCGCTCACCTGTGAAGAGCCCGCCGGATGAACTCCTCGCGGGTCGCGCTGGAAGCGCGCGACACAGTCGCATGATCCACCGACATGTCGAACCCGTGGAAGGCTCCGCCCCACATGTGGAGATCGACGCTCACGCCCGCCTCGGAGAGGCGGCCGGCGTAGCTCAGGATCTCGTCGCGGAACCCCTCCGCCGAGCCGGTGTCGATGTAGGTGCGCGGCAGCCGGCTGAGGTCCTCGGCGCGGGCCGGCGCGGCATACTGCGACACGTCCAGGCCGCCGCGCCGCTCGCCCAGTACGGAGGTCCACGCGTACAGGTTGCTGTGGCGGTCCCATACACCTTCGCGGTCCACCATGCGACTACTGTGCGTCTCGAAGCGGTCGTCGAGCATGGGGCAGATCAGAATCTGGTGGCTGAGCCTGGGAAAGGCGCGGTCGCGGGCGAGCAGCGCGGTCCCCGCCGCGAGGCCGCCTCCGCCGCTGACTCCGGCGATCAGGAGCCGCTCGGGGTCGATGCCGAGCTCGTCCGCGTTCTTCGCCATCCACACCAGGCCCGCGTAGCAGTCCTCGACCGGCGCGGGATCGGGGTGATCCGGCGCCAGTCGGTATTCGACCGACACGACGACCGCATTCCCGTCGATCACATGGGGGAGGAGATGACTCACGTGGTCCCGGCGTCCCCCCCATGATCATCCCGCCACCGTGGAGGCTGAGGATGCCTCCCTTGGGGCCTCGGTCCTCGACGGGGCTGAGGATCAGCAGAGTGATGTCCGGCGCGCCTTCCGGCCCCGGCACCTGGCGCTCCTCCACCCGCACCCTGCCGCCCGCCGTCAGAGCATCCGAATCCAACGCGGGGGAACCCGCGGCGATCTGCCGTCGGATCTCCTGCAGGATCTCGTCCGTCAGGGCTGGAAAGACAGCGCCCCGCGCCTCCTCGACGGGCGCGAGCTCCGGGTCCAACGGGGGCCGGACGGTCGTGGCACCGAAAAAGTCTGCTGCTGTCTGGTCCGTCATCTGTTCTCTCTTTCGGAAACGCCGAAGCTCACGGTCGGGCCGAGCCATCCACTGCGCACGCTGTGTGCGATGACCTCGTCGCGTCCCGCGATCAGGTCTCAGTCGTCCAGGACGACGACGTGCTTGCCCGGCGTGGCGCCGGACTCGAGATCGGCCTGGGCGTCGCGGACCTGTTCCAGGCCGTGGTAGGCCTTCGCGACCGGGACGTTGAGACGCCCTGCGGCGATGGCCTGGAGCTGGTGGGCGAGGACGTCGGCCGGGAGGTCGGCGGCCTCACCGCCGTAGGACGTCAGCCGCACCCCGCCCGGGATCATGAACGGGCTGAAGTCGGGGATCGTCCACTGGCCCGCCAGGGCTCCGGTGAAGCAGACCGTGCCGTGGCGGCGGACGGTGCGGAGGGTGTCGGCGAGGACCGAACAGCCGACCAGTTCCAGGGCTGCGTCGACGCCGTCCGGGATCAGCTCGCGCACCTGGTCGGCGAGGGTGCCGTGGTCGACGAGGGGGTGGTCGACGCCCGCGGCCCGCAGTTCCCCTGACCTCGACTCGCTGCGGGTGGTGGACAGCACGGCCGCTCCGAGGTCCTTCGCGATCGTGGCCGCGCTCAGCCCGACCGTGGAGGTGCCGCCGCGGATCAGCAACGTCTGCCCGGCCCTGAGGTCCAGGCCGCGGGTCAGGGACCCGTAGGCGGTCTGGAACATCTCCGGCAGCGCGCCGACGACCTCCCACGGCAGGCCGGTCTCGAACGGGATGACCTGTGCCGCGGGTACGGTCACGTACTGGGCGTAGGCACCGTCGTAGGCGCGGCCCATGCCGCCCATCATCGTGGCCACCTGCTGTCCCGGCCGCAGACCGCTGTCCTCGTCGGCCTCGTCGACCACGCCGACGCCCTCGATGCCGGGGATGCGCGGGTAGGTGACCTCCGCGTCCGACTCTCCCTTGCGGGTGGTGACCTCGGATTCGTTGACGCCGAACGCCTTGACCTTGATCCGCACCCAGCCGGGTTTGCGGACGGGCACCGGGACGTCCTTGATCTCCAATGCCTCCAGGCCGCCGGGCCGGGTGACGACGACGGCCCGCATGGTCGCCGGTGCGGCGTCGCCGGCTGCTGTCGGTTGGTTCATACCGAGTTCCTCACTCTGTTTCGCCCCTTGGTGCGCTGTTCCGGATGGCGTCCCGCCGGTCGTCAGGGGCGGGCGATGCCTTCCCACAGGTCGAGGGCCTGCTGGTAGTGGGCGGTGCCCTCGAAGGGAGAGTCGCCGACGGTTTCCGCGGTGGGCTTGTCCGTGACGGCGGGCCACAGGCGGGAGTGCTCGCCGGTGGCGAAGTCGAGGACGATGTCGCGGATACGGGTGTCACGCTCCGCCTGCTCGGCGCTGCGGCCCGGCTGTTCCTGGCCGACCAGGGCGTACATCTCGGTGCCGTGCACGGCGGGCGCGCCTTCGGCGGGGCCGATCAGGAGGAGGTGGGCGTTGCCGCCGGCGGCGGCGTGGGCCAGGGCGCCGCGGGCGGCGGGGAGCGCGAAGAGGTAGTCCGCCATGACCGCGGCGCGGACCTCGGCCGGGGTACGGCCGCCCTGGTCGTAGACGTCGACGATCTTCTTCGCGCGGGAGCGGGGAATACGCCACCCCGCGACCTCGTCGACGACGCGGTCGATGGTGCCCGGGTCGAACCGGTCGAGGTCGTTCGCCACCCACCAGCCCATGTCGTCGCTGGCCATGCTCAGCAGCACGTCGACGTCGCGGTGCGCGCCCGAGGCGAGGACGTCCATGGGATGGGCGTGCACCACCGCGCCGGGCTGCCCGGTGTCCAGGACGACGCCGGTGGCCTTGTTGTCCACCCCGCCGCGGACTCCGAGGTCCGTCGGGGCGACCTTGCGCAGGGCGTCCCGCAGGGAGAGCGGGTCGAGGTCGAGCAGCTTCTCCGGGCTGTCCGCGACGCCGAGTTCGGTGACGAACCGGTGCGCGAGTTCCTCGGCCCACCAAGCCGGGATGCTGCGGGCGGGCCCGCCGGAGAACCCAGCCAGGCGCCGGTACAGGCCGTCGGCGGAGGAGGCGCCGAGCAGCCCGAAGGTGGAGTAGGCGCCGCCGCTGTGACCGTAGACGGTGACCTGGTCGGGGTCTCCGCCGAAGTGGGCGATGTTCCGCTGGATCCAGGTGAGCGCGGCGATGACGTCCTGGAGGAAGAGGTTGCTGGCCTCCGCGAGCTTCCCGCCGTATTGCGAGAGCGAGAGCGGGCCCAGGGCGCCGAGCCGGTAGTTGATCGACACGCCCACCACGCGCCCCGTCGCGGCGAGACCGGCGGCGTTCGAGGTGATCTGGGTGTTCGCGCCGTACTCGAATCCGCCGCCGTGGATGTACACGGTCACCGGCAGCGCCTTGTCGGCCGGCTGCTCGGGGGCCCACACGTTCAGGTTCAGGCAGTCCTCGCCCATCCCGCTGTCGGCTTCGAGCCAGTCGCCGCTGTCGGGCTGCACAGCGACGACGCCCTTGCGGTCATAGGGGAGGTCCGGATCGAACTCCGCGACTGCGGGGCGGCGGTACCGCTCGGCGGTGGCGTACGGGATCCCCCACCAGGACCGCACCCCTGGTGCGGTCGGGGCCTTGGGAGCGGAGGCGGTCATGGCACGTCCTTCCAGCGCGGTTCGGGTGTTCGCGCGGTGCTTCGGCTGCTGGTTGCTCGCGGTGACGTCTCCCATCGTTTCCCAGGATCCGACAGAGCGCCCGGCAGGTGGCGGTCAGCCGGTGGTCACCAGGTGACACTTCGGCAGCAAGATCTCGGTGCAGGCCACGAGCTTCTGCCACACGGCCGGCGGCCGGATCGTCGGCGAACGGGGCCGGCCCGGCCTCTTCGGGGTTATGCAGCGCATCGGTGCTGTACCGGTGTTGCGAACCTCGTAGCGCCGGGTGAGCCTTCTGTCGTGCGGGATTGCCGCTGCTGGGACGTGCCCGTACGGCACGGTGGCAGGGGACGAAGGCCCCACCGGAGCGCGGGCGCCCACGCGGGTTCACCGCAAGAGGTCGGTCTCTTCTTCCTGCTCCGGCGTCTTCGCACAAACAGCGCCCGCTGCGGTGAGAGCTGTACGCCTAGTCATCGCGACCGGGCCGGGGGCTGCCGTCCATGATCTGGTCGCGGATCTTGATGATCCTGTCGTCGTCGAGGCAACGGGTCGCGAACTCCAATCCGAACTCGTCGTCACGGGAGTAGGGGTCCAGCATGTGCTGCCCCACCCCGTAGCTCAGCGCGTAGGTGCCGCGACCTGTGCGTATGAGAATGAGTCCCGCCGCGGCGCGGCTGCGTTCATTGACTTCCAGTCCGGTGATGCATTTGACCGCGCTGCACCAGTCGGCGCGCGCTCGATGAACGCGCCTCCCTTGCGCTCGCCGACCGAGAGGTCGAACTCCGTCAGCGACGGTCCGCTCTGCACCGGCAGTTCGGCGCTGACCACGCCCACGCCAATTCCCTTGCGAACAGCACCTTCTGTGTTGTGATCCCCAGACATGCGGTGACTGAGCATTTTCGGCGTGACCACCTGTCAGGTGACAGCTCCGGCGCCTCTGGCGTCAAGCACTTGCCGGGGAGGCAGTCAGTTGAAAGCGTCGGTCATGCAGTCCACCCGGCAGTCGGCAGCCTCATAGCGCTGGCGGAGGGCGGCAGCTGCTTCTTCGCGCTCCACAAAGAGGTACCCGTAGTGCTGGCGCGCCACCCTGGTCACGTCTGCGACCGTGACGATGGCCGGTTCGCCGTGCGCGGCCCGTCGACGCGCTCCGGCGATTGCCATGTCCGCGGAGCGCAGCAGGTTTCTGGAACGATCCCTGATCACGGCTGCCTGGGCGCGTTTCGCCGAGAGGGGACGCAGGACACGTCCTCGCCAGACGTAGCCGGCGGCGACAAGGACAAGACCGAGCGCTACGAACAGGAGTCCGCCTGGGGCGTGAGGTCGCATCTATCCAGTCTTCACCACTCGCGTGGTGATCGTCATGCCCGTGTCGGCGGCCGATTGCCGGAGCGACTTGGTGCCAGGGCGCCGTCGAGCAGGACGTAGTCCGGTCCGTCTCGCGCACAGCACGCAGCAGGCCGGGAGCCCGGTCGGCGAGCAGGTCGACGACGGCTTCGTGCAGGCGTGGGCGGTGCCGACGGAGATGCCGAACCGGCAGCGAGCTGGGCGAGGCCGACCGGCTCCAGCTCCTCGCCAGCTTGGCTGGCACCCCTGCCGGGCAGCAGCCGAGCAGCACCGGCCGCGACGCTGCTTTCCCGTGACTCCAGGCGCTACGGGTCAGTCGACGTCTCCGGAAGCGTCCGGGTCCCAGAACGGGCGCAGGCCCTCACCGGGGCCGCTGGCCGTGATGTTGAACAAACGCTCAACGGACCTTTGCCAACAGGAACGGAGCACCCCCGCGTCGGTGAGGAGGACGGTGCTGCACCTCGGTGCCCTGGAAGCTGATCGGCCGCCGTCGACGTCCGCTCCACCGCGACCATGGTCCAGGTCCCCCTCAGCCACCAGGTCATCATGAACGGCCCCAGCCACCGCCCCAACAAGCGCCCCAGGAACCCCACCGACAAGCACGGCACGGCCACCGCGAAGGACTGCTGACCGCAGGAGTCTCCCGCTCGGCGCCTGAGCACTGAAGCCCGGGCGCCGAGCCCCGCCCAGGTCTCCGCCGCTGGTCGATACTGATGTTGAAGTTGGAGACGCTGCCGTCGGCGGCGGTCAGGGTGACCGGACCGGACGTGATGATCACGGCGGAGTCGCCTCCCGGACCCCGGTAATAGCCGGTCGCCTCGGTGACCCTCACCGACGCCGCCCGCCGAAGGCCCCGAGACGGGACGTGAGCCAGCGGTCGCCTTCGCGTTGTCGGACGACTCAGTCGAGCGTGCCGACGAGGCCCGCGTGGAAGTGATTGAGCTCCTCGACTCGGCCGCTGAGTACCTTCGTCAGCCAGTCGGGATCACCCAGGAGAGCCCGGCCGACCGCCACGAGGTCGAACTCGTCCCGCTCCAATCGCGCGAGCAGGCCGTCGATGCCGGTGACACGTGCCTGCTCCCCCTGGAACACTTGGAGGAACTCGTTGCTGAGGCCTACCGCTCCCACAGTGATGGACGGCTTACCGGAGAGCTTCTTCGCCCAGCCCGCGAGGTTGAGTTCCGAGCCGTCGAACTCGGGCACGTCGAAACGGCGAGTGGAACAATGGAAGGCATCGGCGCCCGCCTCGGCAAGCAGCGTGAGAATGCACTCCAGTCTCTGCGGCGTCTCGGCGATCTTCGCCTTGAAGCCGTTCATCTTCCACTGGGAAAGCCGGAAGAGGATCGGGAAGTCTCTGCAGACGGACTCCCGGCACGCAGCCACGATCTCTGCGGCGAAGCGGGCGCGGGAGACGACATCACCGCCGTACGCGTCGCTGCGCTTGTTGGTATGGGCCCAGAAGAACTGGTCGATGAGATAGCCGTGCCCACCATGGATCTCGATACCGTCGAAGCCGAGCCTTTCGGCCGCCGCTGCGGCTGTGGCGTAGGCCTCGATCACGTGATCAATGTCCGCCTGCGTCATCGTCTCCCCCGCCACCGAACCGTCCAGTGCGATGCCGGACGGACCGATCCGCGGGGCGTCGGGCACCGGCGGGGCTCCGTCGACGCGTTCCATGCCGACGTGCCACAACTGCGGCACGATGCGGCCGCCCGCCTCATGCACCGCGTCCACCACCGCTGACCAGCCGACGAGCGCGTCATCACCGTAGAAACGTGGCACTCGACCGCTGCTCCCCGCAGAGTCGTGGCCGACGTACGTGCCCTCGGTGATGATCAGACCGACGCCGCCGGCCGCCCGCCGGGCGTAATACCGCGCCACATCCCTGCCTGGGACGCCGTCGGGGGAGAACTCTCGCGTCATTGGCGCCATGACGACGCGGTTGGGAAGAGCGAGGCTTCCCAGGGAGAAGGGGCGGACCAGTAAGTCGCCGGCGCTTACTGCCGAGTTGCTGGGCATCATTCATTCGCCTTCGGTGGACGGTCGGTCACACGGCGAGAGGAACATGTCAACCGTGCGGTCGGTACCTGGTCTGGCTGAGGTGGCTCGGGCGGTCGAGGGCTGCTGGTCTCGGTCGCAGCAGGCCGTCGGACGAGAAATACGGGCTCAGTCCGGTGGACGTCGTGTGGGCAGTCGGTGGACTTGAGCGAGGGTGACCTCTTGGCGGTCCGGTGGTCCATGAGAAACATCTTGATGTGTACGTCTATCGCTTCGTACAACGTACACATCGATGTGTACGACGTCTACTCCTGATACGGTGTACACAACGTTCGGCGGAAGGAGCCCGACCGGTGCCCGCCCAAGAAGGACACGTACCAAGCGGTGACAGGGATGAGGTCTCCCTGTGGGAACGCCTCGAACGCCCTGCACCCGCCCCTCGGACGACCCTCACCGCACGGCGGATCGCCGAGGCCGCGGTCAGGATCGCGGGCGCCGAGGGCCTCGACGCTCTCACGATGCGGCGACTGGCCGCCGAACTGGGCGTTGCCCCCATGGCCGCGTATCGCTACGTCTCCGGCAAGGACGAACTCCTCGAGCTGATGGTCGACTTCGTGTACGGGGAGCTGGACCTCCCCGCGGAGGCGATGGACTGGCGCGAGGCCATGCGGACGCTCGCGCTGCGCATCCGGGACGTCCTGCTGAGGCATTCCTGGGTGACCCGCGCGACCTGGTGTGCACCAACTCCGAACCAGCTGGCGGTGCCGGAGCGAGCACTGGACGCACTCAGCGGTCTTGGCCTCGACGCTGACACGGCGATGGCGGTCTACAGCACCGTCACCGCGTACGTGCACGGAGCCGTCGACGCTGAGATCGGCCTGACGCAGATGCTGCGGGTTCGCGGCTGGTCAAGCCGCGAGGAGGCGCGCTCGGGCCTGGCCTCGCAGATGACCTGGCTCGTGAACACCGGTCGGTACCCGAGGTACGAGCAGTACATCGGCGATGCCACCCGCAAGGACGACCCGCAGTGGCAGTTCGAGACCGGCCTCGACTGCGTCCTCGACGGCATCGCGGCACGGCTGGACGCCTGAAGCGCCCTGTACAAGCCTGGCCCTGCCTGGGTACGTGCTCCGGAGAACGTGCGCCCTGTCGGCGGTCTGGCCTACGGCCGACTTCCGCAGCCGTGTCGAGCAGCTGAAGGACAACGCGGTGATGCGAGCGGTGGGCTGCGGAGCCTCGTCGATGATCGAATACGTGAGGAAACGCGTTCCAAGACGGGCCGGCCTGCTGTACCCGTTCGCAGTCATCGCCGGACTCGTGGTGTTCGCCGTTCTCTATGGGATTACCGGCATCGGCGCACTGGAGACAGTGCTCGGCAAACGATCACTGGTTCGGGTGATGTGCCTGGACGGGAGCGCTGGTGGTGTACACGGACGGCAGCATGGGGACGGCACAGCCGACGGGCCCTGTGCAGCGGCGGCACCGTTCTTCCACTGCCCGACGGCAGCATGCCCGAGCCACCCGCGCCGTCCTGAATCCGACACTGCCCCCGGAGGCGGCCGGCGTGCTCAAGGACGCTGGGGGTGGCGTGCAGCCAACTACCGGTGATCAAGGGGAGATCTTCACGGCGTGCGTGTCGGCGGCATCCCGGCTCCCGCCCGGGTCGCGTCGGCGCCCCAGCTGGCCAGCAGTCGTAGTGCATCCGCGGACGGGGAGCCCGGTTCGGCGTGGTACGTCGCCAGCGTCTGTTCGTGGTCGTCGGCCTGGTGGAACGACTCGAGGCGGAGGTCGAGTTCGCCGACGAGCGGGTGGTGCAGGCGCTGGATGCCGTGGCATTTCTCCTTGACGTCGTGGGTGGCCCACAGGCTCCTGAATTCCTCGCTCTTCACGGAGAGTTCGCCCACCAGCGCGGACAGCCGGGGATCGTTCGGATGGGAGCCGGCGTCCATGCGCAGCTGAGCGACGACGTCGCTGGCTTTGTGCTCCCAGTCCACGAACAGGTCGCGGTAATCGGGCTTCAGGAAGACCAGCCGCGCCCAGTTCTGTTCCTGTGTGGGCAGCTCGGCCCAGTCGCCGAAGACCGCCGCGGCCATCCGGTTCCAGGCGAGGATGTCCGAGCGCCGCCCCACGAGGATCGCCGGGACGCTGTCCATGGCGTCGAGCAGTGTCCGCAGGGGGCCCCGCACCTGCTGGGCGCGGCCGGCCGGCTTCTTCCTGTGCTGTCTCGGCTTCGCCAGGTGCGTGAGGTGGGCGTGCTCGGCGTCGCTCAGCCTGAGCGCGCGGGCGATGGAGTCGAGGACCTCCGCCGACACGTTCTGCCCGTTGCCCTGCTCCAGGCGCGTGTAGTAGGCCACCGAGACGTCCGCCAGCTGGGCCAGCTCCTCGCGGCGCAGTCCCGGCACCCGGCGGTACCGTCCGAAGTCCCGCAGTCCCACGTCCTCCGGCTTCAGCCGGGCCCGCCGGGTGCGCAGGAACTCGCTGAGCTCGGCACGCGGGTCCAGAGCGCCGGCGGCGGGCTCGTGCACCGGTTCGGGGTTTCCGTCCATGTCTTCGAGTATCCACGGTCGCACGCACACCAGCCTGACCCGGCCAGTGGTAGGCACCGCGCACGTACGCAAAGCCGTGACCTGGGTGAATACCGGATCGCCCAGCACGCTGGAGTCCGTGCCCGGCAGGAAGGCGGCCGGGGCGTGATTCGGATCAGGAACGGAGACCCCCATGACCGCAACACAAGGGATCGAGTCGAGGACGCACCGAACGGAGACGGCGGCGGAGGTGGTCGGCCGGCTTCGTGCGACGTTCGACACCGGTGTCACCCGCTCACTGGACTGGCGCGTCGACCAGTTGCAGCGGCTGCGGGCGCTGCTGGTGGAGAACGAGAAGGAGCTGATCGAAGCGCTCTGGGCGGACCTGCGGAAGAACGCCGCCGAGGCGAAGCTGCAGGAGATCGACTTCACCGTCGCCGACATCGACGAGGCGCTGGCGAATCTCGAGAGCTGGCTCAAGCCGCGCCCGGTGGAGGTTCCCGCCCACTTCGGTGGCCCTCACACCACCGCCTACACCACGTACGACCCACTCGGGGTCGTCCTGGTGATCGCTCCGTGGAACTTCCCGCTGCACCTGCTCATCGACCCCATCATCGGCGCCCTGGCCGCCGGGAACACCATGGTGGCCAAGCCGAGCGAGATGTCGGTGCACACCTCGGCGGTGGCTTCACGCCTGCTGCGACAGTACTTCGACGCCGACGTGGTCGCCGTGGTCGAGGGGGGCGCCGAGGAGACCACGGAACTCCTGGCCCAGCGTTTCGACCACATCTTCTACACCGGCAACGGCACCGTCGGCCGGATCGTCATGGCCGCGGCAGCCAAGCACCTCACCCCGGTCACCCTCGAACTCGGGGGCAAGTCACCCGTCTTCGTCGCACCCGACGCCGACGTCGACAAGACCGCCCAGCGGCTGGTCGGCGCCAAGTTCGGCAACGCGGGGCAGCAGTGCATCGCCCCCGACTACGTCCTGGCCGATCCTGCCACCGCCGCCGCCCTGGTCCCCGCCCTGCGCACCGCGGTCGAAGCCCAGTTCGGCACCACTCCGCAGACCTCGGCCGATTTCGGCCGGATCATCAACGAACGGCACTTCGACCGGCTCACCGCTCTGCTGGACTCCGGCCGTGCGGCGGTGGGAGGCGAGCACGACCGTGACGACCTGTTCATCGCACCCACCGTGCTCACCGATGTCGACCCCGCATCGCCGGCCATGCAGGAGGAGATCTTCGGCCCGATCATCGCCGTCGTCGAAGTCGCCGACCTCGATGCCGCCATCGCCTTCATCAACGAACGCGACAAGCCCCTCGCGCTCTACGCCTTCACCACCTCCGAGGACACCAAGTCACGCCTGGTGAACGAGACGTCCTCCGGCGGCGTCGCCTGGGGCCAGCCGCCGATGCAACTGCTCATGCCGGGCCTGCCCTTCGGCGGCGTCGGCGAGAGCGGCATGGGCCGCTACCACGGCCGGTACTCCCTCGAGACGTTCAGCCACCTCAAGGCCGTCGCAGACGTCCCGCTCAGCTAGTCTCGCGCTTCGTGAAGCAGGCTGTCCGATGGGCGATCGGCCGGCGGAAGTGCCTCAGGCCGGTGAGAATGAGGATCGCTGAGATCGCTGTTCCCGCCATCGCCGCAAGCGCGTTCCAGGTGAAGCCGCGTATCGGTCCTCTTCACGGGGGTGCGACGAGGAAGTCGGCCGCGGCGCGGCCTGCAGACGCCGATCCGCACCGACTCCGGCGCCGGCACCCATGACTTCGTCACCTGGCTGACTACTGATCATGCGCAAGGAGCGAACGCCCCTACTCCGGCGGGCAGTTGCGCTCTACCGGCGTCGACGCCGACGGCATGCGGCTCTCACCGCGTTCGCCGCCAACACCACCCACACCCCGAGCGCGGTCCTGGAACCGCGTCACCGTCAGCGGGCCCGCGTCTGCCCGAGGACCGCATCCGCGGTTCCTCCGGGACAGCGTGGACCCCCTGCGTCGCAGACCTTCATCCCCGTTTTCCTCCGTATTTCAGAAAGAAAGAAACCCATGACTGCCAACATTTCAGAAGTTTCGCCCTTTCCGTCGCTCTTCTCTCCCGTCTCCCTCGGGAAGATCGAGCTCGCCAACCGCATCGTCATGGCACCGCTGACCCGGGTCCGGGCCGGTTCCTCCGGCATTCCCGGGGACCTGATGGTCGAGTACTACCGGCAGCGGGCGAGCGTCGGAATGATCATCACCGAGGGCACCTACCCCGATCACGCGTCGCAGGGGTATGTCGGTGAGCCGGGCATCGCCACCGACGAGCAGGCGGCCGGCTGGCAGCGGGTGTTCGAGGCGGTGCACGCCGAAGGCGGCCGCATCGTCCTGCAGATCATGCACGCCGGCCGCGGCACCCACCCCGACATCAACGGCGGCCGCCGCATTCTCGCCCCCAGCGCGGTCGCCGTCGACAACAAGACGTTCACCGAGAAGGGCGAGCAGCCTTACCCCGTACCGGAAGCGATGACCACCGCCGAGATCCGGGCAGCCGTGGAGGACTTCGTCGCCGCGGCCCGCCGGGCCATCGAGGCGGGAGCGGACGGCGTGGAAATCCACGGCGCCAACGGCTATCTGCTCCAGGAGTTCCTCTCCCCGGCGGCCAACCAGCGCACCGATGGATACGGCGGCTCGCCGCAGAACCGGGCCCGCTTCGTCGTCGAGGTCGTCACGGCGGTCGCCCGGGCCGTCGGTGCCGAGCGGGTCGGGCTGCGGATCTCGCCGGAGGTCGACCTCGGGGACGTCTTCGAGACCGACCGGGACGACGTCCTGGCCACCTACGGCACCCTGCTCGACCAACTGCGCCCACTGGGCCTGGCCTACCTCTCCGTACTGCACGCCGAGCCGGGCGGCGACCTCGTAAAGGAGCTGCGGCGGCGCTTCGACGGCAAGCTGATCGTCAACAGCGGCCCCTTCGGCGGGCAGACCACCCGCGAGCAGGCGCTCCAGCAGATGGAGGCCGACCACGCCGACGCCGTGGTCGTGGGCCGGGCCCTCATCGCCAACCCCGACCTGGTCGCACGCTGGCAGGGTGGTCACCCGGAGAACGAGCCGCGGCCGGAACTGTTCTACGGGCCGGGCGCCGAGGGCTACACCGACTACCCCTTCCTCGAAACGGCCTGAGGCCCACGGTCACGCCTGTTCATGCGGCAGCCCCACTCACACATGGACAGGCACCCGACCGGCGACACTGTGCCCACCCCTTTTGAGCCCGCGGTGCGAGCTTCAACATGAGTCGTGGTGCTGGTCGAGGACGTGGCCAGCGACCAGGCTGGATGAGTTGGGCCGCCAGGTTCACAAAGCGGGGTGCAGTCGGCGCGCTCCACCCAGTCGCCCGTGCCTCGGCGGTTCCGTTTGGATCACCAGGCAGGCCTCACGAAGATGCCCGCTATGTGGAGTCCGGCCGGGCAGACCGAGTCCTGCGCGGCGGAGGGAGTTCAATGACACGTCCCCACCAAATGGGCCGCCGATCGGTCACTCTGCCGGAGATGATCGGGGCCGGGAGGGAGAAACCGTCGGTCGAGGTCACGACGATCGGCCGTACGCAGCGGCGTGGCGCGAAGAATTGGCAGCAAACAGTTCCTGCAGGAGTTCAACGATGAGATCGGGCTTTCCTACGAACGGGGAGTGACCCGTCTCCCACTCGCGCACGTCGGTGCAGCGCAAGGCCATCTTCCGCTGCAGGGCCGGGTCGACGGCCCGGTCCTGCGTGCAGACGACATAGGTGGAGGGAACGTGCTTCCAGCTCTGGCGCTCTGGGATGCCTCGCCCGCAGCCGGGGGCTTGCGCACGCAGGAGCCCGACCGCCCAGGCGGCGAGAGGTTCGGGGCAGTCGCCGTAGAGGGTGTCGGCGGCCCGGTCGGGGTGCAGGCCGGTCGAGCCGTCGGGCTCAGAGTTGATCGCGTCCCGGAGCTGCGGGGACGCGCCGCCCAGACCGGCCGCGCTGTCGCCGACATCCGGCACGAAGGCCGCCAGATAGACCAGGTGTCGCGCCCCGCGCAGCCCAGTGATCACTGACCCGCCGTAGGAGTGACCGAGCACAATCGGAGGCTCCGGCAGCGAGTCGACGACAGCCTGGACCGCGGCTGTGTCAGCGGGCAAAGAGCCCCTGTGGAGTTCGGGAACGACGACCTCCGTTCCTGTCGTTCGCAAGCGTTCCGCCACCAGGGCGAAGTGTTCGGGACGGTGATACAGGCCATGGACGAGCACCACTGCGGCCAATGCGTTATGCCTCCTCGGGGCGGGTTCAGACGAGTGGTCCAGGGCCGGTCAGCCGTATCGTTGCAGCAGTCCGTCCACGTATGCCTCCAGCCGTTCTGCCAGCACCTCGGACGTCAGATCGTCCCGCCCCAGTTCACGCCACGGGCCGGCCGGCTTCGCCGCGTCGGGGCAGTAGTGCAGCGCGTCGAGAAGCCGCCAGTACAGGTGGTCGGGGCCGTCGGCGAGGTCCCGGCCGCCATGTGCCTGGTACCGCTCGCGGAAGCTCAGCCCGTACGCCGGTCCGTGCAGCAGTGCGAGCGCGGTCGAGCAGTGCGCCACGTCCAGGTCGGCGGGACCCCACGAGGTCTCGACCCAGTCCACGACGCCGGTGATCCGCAGCTCGGGCCCGGCTCCGGTGAAGAGCACGTTCCCGGGGTGGAAATCGCGGTGCAGAAAGCAGCCTTCGTACGACGGCGGGTCGCGGCGGAGCACGGCCACGGCCCGCTCCCACAGGGGACCGTCCGGGGTGCGGACACGCTCCGGTGACGTCCACGCCTGGTACGTGCGCGGTCTTTCGGCCGGTACGACGCCGTGGACGCGGACGAGCTGGGCTGCGAGCAAGTCCAGGCGCCGGTCGAGGTCGTCCTCGTCGACGCGGACGTGGCCCGGCAGCGCGGACATCACCAGGGTCGGGTGATCGCAGTGTTCGGCCGTGGCGTCCACGGCGACGAAGCCGGGAGCCGGGATGCCTTCCTGCCCGGCAAGCAGCGCCAGGACGTCCGCCTCGCGGGCCAGCAGCCCGGGCCCCGCGTGGCGGAAGAACGGCTTCACGAAGGTTCGTTGCACCAGGTCCGTGCCGTCGTCGAGCGTGAGCCGGCGCATCTGGGAGCTCCAGCCCCCGGACAGCAGACGCGAGTCGGCGACTGACCGGCCGTGGCCGAGCTGCTTGGCCACCCACGCACGCGTGGCCGTCCAGCCACGGTCATCGAGACCGGTCATCACCGCCTCGACGAACGCCCGCCGGTCGTCGCCGTGATCGCGGAACCACATTCCCAGCTGATGCTGCGCGTGCGGAAGCTCGAACCGCGTGTACTGGGCGCGCGCGGTCAGCGCATCCTGCACGGACTCGGTCACAGCGGGCGGGATCACCGCGTCGGTGCCCGGCACGGCGAGCACCGCCCGGCCCTCGTACGCCCGCAGCACCTCAAGCGCGGGCGCCTTCCGCCAGCCTTCCGGCCGCCGGATGATCTCGCTGAACCGGCCGTTCCCGTCCCCGAAGGGCACGTCCCACGCCTCGGCGGTGTACACAGCGGGTGCGCACAGCCCCAGCGCGGCCACCCGATCCCCGTAGTGCCGGACGAGATCCGCCACCGTCTGCCCGCTCATGCTGAACCCGACCAGGATCAGCGGCCTGTCCGCCCCAGCGTATGCATCGATCACCGAGACGGCCTGCTCGAACCGTCGCCGCAGGCTTAACTCGCTCAGTTTGCCGGTGCTTTCGCCGTGCCCGGAGAAGTCGAAGGCGACCCCTCGACAGTTGTGGGCCACGAACTCCCGCACCAGAGGAAGGAGTCGCTCCGTGCTGCTGGCGCCTGCGCCATGCAGCACCACGGCAGTGACCCCGGATGGATCACCGCCGTACACACCGCTGAAGCGTTCACCGTCGTGGTCGTGCGTGAAGTCGAAGAGCATGCCCTATTCACTCACGCCGTGGCCTCCGTTCTTCGAGAGTGTCACCGCAAGCATCCGACCCTGGTCTCCGCTCTTCGAGCGGCGACGGAGTACGGCGGCGTACTGCGCGCGGGGGCTGCCCAAGGCTTGGGTGCAGTCGCGTGACGCGTGGTTCGTGAGGATCAGTCAGCTCCACAGTGCCCTCCGGGAACGTGACAGGGGCCGGCTTCCACGCTCATGGAGCTCTCAAGCTGGACCGCATCGAGTACGTGCTCCACGAGCGCCCGGACCGGACCTTCGCCTTCGCCTTCACCTTCGACGAGTTCGGACCGCTGGGCATCCGCCCGACGGCCTCGTCTTGCTGGGCCGAGCGGAGCAGGCGGAACCGGCTGCCGGCGACTCAGCACCGCACTCACCGCACCCGCTACTTCCGTGGCTGCCACTGCGACGGCGACGTCACCCTGCGGGGGGCGTCAACAGACGTCGCAAGGGGCATCGGCCCGACCTGGGCAACGCTCAAGAGCATCCGTGCGGGCCGCCCGGACGGCGCCCCGATCTATGTGGTCCTGGGCAATCTCTCCGCCCACAAGAACGGGAGCAGGCGCCGCTGGACGACGAGCAACAAGGTCGAGCTGTGCTTCACCCCGACTAACGCGTCCTGGGCCAACCCGATCGAGGCACACTTCGGGCCGCTGCGGCAGCTCACTCTCTCCAACTCCGACCACCCCAACCACACCGTCCAGACCCGCCAGTTTCACCGCTGTCTGCGCTGGCGCAACCAGAACCCCCGCCACCCCGACGTCCTGGCCGCGCAGCGCCGCGAACGCGCCCGCATTCGTATCCGCATCCGCATCCGCATCCGCATCCGCAGCGAGAAGGGCATTCTCCGGGGCGGACGCCCCCTCGGCGCCGCAGCCTGACCGAGTGAGGGATCCCGCCGTGCCCGGATGTGGAGATCAGACGGCGGCCAGGCTCTCCGCCATGACCCGCTCCCTGCCAACGCCGTCGGGCAGAAGATCGCCGGGCTCACCCGTGTCCGTGAAACCGTGCCGCTCATAGAGCGCGATCGCCTTGCGGTTGCCCGGCATGACGGACAACCGCAGCGTCGTGGCACCGCGCTCGGCCCCCACCGCTCGACCGCCCGGATCAGGTAGTCACCAACGCCGTTGCCGAGCCGTGGGGTTGCCCCACATCGAGATCAACTCCACGTTCCGTGCTCCCTCGCCCGGCACTCCGCTGACCATGCCCACCGGAAGGCCGCCGAGGAGCGCGACGAGATCGTGCGCGCCAGGAATCGACAGACGGGCACGCCGGCGTTCCTCTGACATGCACCGGGGACGTGCCCTTCGCCCGTTCGTTTCAGGAGGCCCGGATCGCCCGGTCGATCTCCGCGCCGGTACGGGCCACGACGACGGGCCACTCGTCCCTGAGGGAGGCGGGCAGAAGTTCGCGGTCCTCGTCCCGCTGGATCATGGTCGGCCCGCCCGGGACGACGAGCACGGCATCCAGCCGTCGCAGCAGGACGGCCAGGAGGTCCATGATCCCGTCCCCTCCGAAGCGGTTGAAGGTGATGCCGGTCGGGCTGTTGAAGTACACACCCGCCTCCTCCCCCTCCGCCGTATTCACCAGCAGGAAGTCCGTCTCGGGATCCCGCACCACCGCATAGGGGTCGAGGACCTCGTGCGCGGCACTCATGTCCAGCGGCGCCGGCTCACCGTTCTCGAACCGGCACACGAAGATGTCAAAACTCATGGTGTCCTTTTCAACCTCAGGTTGAGGCGTGGTGAAGGACGACGACAGCCTTCACGATGTTGGTGATCCGGTTGGTGCCGCAGCGGCGCGTACCAGGGCAACGGTACGACTGCCTGATGACACCACGTCCGAGCACCCGGTTGGCACGGACGCAGAGACTATCGACCTGTCCTTTGCCGCGCCGGCTGCGCCCGTCGAAATCCTCCACGCTGCGTTCGCGACCGCTCTCGAACAGCTGCCACGACATTTCGAGCGGCATGGCTACGACCGGTACGGCACCGCGGAGCTGCGTCAAGCAGTCGCCCACTGGTATCAGCGGCGAGGACTGCCCACCCGGCCCGATCACATCCTGGTCACCAACGGCGCACAGCACGCGCTCGCTCTTCTGACGCGCATATTCCTGTCGCCATGCGACACAGTCCTCATCGACCATCCGACCTACCCGCACGCGATCACGACGTTCAGTCAAGCGCGCGCCCGCCTTCTGCCCGTCGCCGTGACGTCTTCCGGCTGGGACACGAGCAACTCCAAGCAGCAGGGCAAGCCGCGAACCTGGCCTACCTGATACCTGACTTTCACAACCCGACCGGAATGTGCATGCCCACGAGCGTTCGCCAACAGCTCAGGCTCGCGTGTCCCACGATCGTCGACGAGACCATAGGCGATCTGGCTCTGGACGTTCCGAGCCCCGAACCCCTCGCGCTGCACCTGCCAGCAGCCATCAGCATCGGCTCTGTGTCCAAGAGCGTCTGGGGCGGCCTACGCATAGGCTGGATCCGCGCCCTCCCCTCTCTCCTGGAACGCCTCGAAAGAGCCCGTCCCACCACGGACCTCGGCACCCCCGTCGTCGAACAACTCTCCACAGCCGTCCTCCTGAACGAGCACCAAACACGGCGGCCGGACACACTCCAGCAGCTCAGGTCGCAACGTGACGCCCTGCGGCAAGCGCTCGCCGAGCACCTGCCGGATATCCATGCCCTGCAACCCGCCGGCGGTGTGAGGCTATGGGCTACCTTCCCCGGACCCGTCAGCTCACGGCTGGCAGCCATGCCGCCTGACCACGGAGTGACCATCGCGGCCTGACCACGATTCGGGATCGGAGGCGCGTTCGAACGCAACATCCGACTGCCGTACACCCTCCCTTGGAGTCGACTGATCCAGGCAATCCGCAGACTCGCGCAGGCAGAACAGGCACTCGCACAAGGCGCTACCGGGACTCACAGCCCCGCGCCCATCGCATGAGCGTCAACAACGTCATCACCCGCAACAGTTAGCAGTGGGGGTGGCGTCAACCCTGTGGGCGCCGAGGTAGAAGGCGCAGCCGACGCGCCGCCGCCGCCCGCGCCGAAACCAGCTCTCTTCGCCAGCTCCTGATCTCGGATGTCGACCAAAGCGGATCAAGCCCACCTCGGTCGTCCTCGCGGATCGCGCCTACTCTCCCCGCACCTTTCGTCGGCGCCTCCGTCGACGCGGAACCCCTGCGGTCATCCCTCAGCCCGCCGACCAGATCGGTCTCTGTCTGCGCAAGGCCGCTCCGGTGGCCGCCCGCCTGGTTTCGACGCTGGGACAAGAGACCTTGCTGATCGACGTGCACGATCAGGATGTCGTGGCTGTCGATCACCTCCAAGGTGCCCCGGCTCTTGACGGCCCTACGCGCGGGGATGAGCAATGCGTGCCCGTCCACGGCGTGCGGATGGATCCGGGCCGCGGCAGTGCCTTCGGCGAGCATGCGCAACGGGTGGGGCGGGCGGGTCCGGTCCGGTGAGGTGCGGTATGAGGAGGTTGCGGGCTGCTGGCCGTGGCCGCCGGTCGTGATCAGGCGCTTCCCTGACCAGTCGGTCGAGAGCGAGCAGGCCGGAACGAGTAGCTCGCAATGATTCTCTCGTGTCGGCGCCTGCGCGAACCGAGGGGCTGACGCGGGCCGGACGGGGCATCCGCAACTGCATCAGGAAAAGCCCACCGACCGGGAGCCATCCGTGACCAGACACATCACCCTCGCCCGCGCCTGCCGCGCACTGGCCCTCATCGAACTGGCGACCGCGGCCTGGCTCCTCGCCGACCACGAGTGGCTGCTCGGGATCCTCGTCGTCTGGGCCGCGCCCAGCTTGCTCGCCGCCGACGCCGTATGCCGGAGCGCGCACCACCGCGCGCGGGCCGAGGCACACCGCGCGGAACAGTTGGAGGCCGGCGAGCAGGTGCGGCCCCTCACGCCGTGCTGCCGGTTCTGGAAGCACTCCGACAGCCAGGTCCACGGGCCGGGCTGCACCCGCCCGCCCCTCCCCCGACGCGACACCTACCGCCTCGACGACGGCGGCCGAGCCGCGTTCGACGAGATCGTCCGCCACTACCACGACAAGAGTACGGCCTGACCTGCCCTCGTCCGCTCCGAGTCGAAGGTGTGAGGGCGGCCTGGTTGTCGCGGGAGGATGTCCCCGCAGGCTTCGCCGACGCACGTCAAGGCGGCGGTGTTCGACCCGAAGCTGCCGCCACGGCTCCTGCCGCGCCGTCGAGACCGCGCTTTGCCTGGCCGCTCGTCACGCCGCGCAGCAAGCGGCAGGTGAACTACGAACGGCCGCAGGCCGACACGACAGTGGGCGTGCCGCGTGCCAGACTGAAGAATGACGGAGACGAACGGGCGTGAGTCCGCGACCGGGCCGGGCCCCTGCCGATCTCCCCAATTCCTTTCAGCACACCCGCCTTTGCCGATCGCATCACCGGCGCGCTTCGGTGTTACAGGGAGGAAAGCTGCGATGACCACTACCAACAGTCGCATCAAGCGCGGGCTTCCGCCGCGAGCCAGCACCACCATGGATCTGGGGGACGACCACGCCCTGCAAATCCTCGACTTTCCCTCCGGAGTGCGGGCGATCGTGGAAGGCGGACGCGCTGTCGACCAACTCCCCGCCACCACCGGCGACATCGCGCCCCCACCCGAGGCGGGAGTGCATTCGGCAGGCGAACCGGCCGGCTACAGCGAGGGGATCGTCCGCACCACGGGCGAACAAAGCTGGTTCAAGGACACTTTCTGCAACGGTTCCCAAGCCTGTGTGCAGGGCTGGGACTGGGCCATCTGCGGCACGGACCACGCCGTGGGCTACGGGACCGGGATTGCGATGGTCGGAGCGGAAGGTTCGCGCAACGGCACCCTGTTCGTCGACGTGTGGGAGTGCATCTGCGTCGGTCCCTTCTGTGTAGGCGGCCACGAGTGCTTCTGGGTGGAGAACTGGCACGGCACCGTCGTCCCCGGACACTGGTTGTCCGTGAACACGAACGCGCCGGACCGCAAGTGGCTGCGATGGCGTCTCGAAGGGGCCGGCGGCGACACCCAGGTAAGTCTCGCTGCCAAGTACTGACCGTCCTCTGTCGAACCAGCGATTCAGGGCTACGCCCCAAGGCCCGATGGACGCGGTAACCCGCCACGGGCGTCGAGGACGAGGAACTCCGGGCCGGACCAACCTCAGCTGCAGCCGCGCCATACGGCGTCGCCCACGCAACGGACAGGGCTCCCGTGCCGGTGGGGTGTTCGACGTCTCGACCTGCCGGTCCAGGAGCCCTGAACCGTCCCGACTCTCCCCCGACGAACTGCCCCACTCGCTGCGACCGCCTCCCGCGGCATGCGGCCGCCGGGACGGAACGTCGACGCCAAGGACGTCGAGCGTCCCCGCTTCGACGCCGTCCGCACGGCGGAGAGCGCTCCCGGTCCGTGGCGGCGCTGTGCGGAGGTTTGCGCCGGCTCAGCCGGCAGGGCTAGTTCGTTCGGCTTCCCGGTGCGGCGAGAGCGGCGAGAGACCCGTTTGACCTGGGCGTTGAGGGCGCGGAGACTGGTATACGCAGTACGTGTGCAGCGTAGGTGTACGTCGAGCACCGCTGCGTCCGCTCGCCCCGCCGAGGGTGCCCGGCGCCGCGGTGGCTCCGGCACCGAGCCCTTGTCGCGAGCCCGGCATCCGCCCGGAGCGGCCCGACGGGTCGTCCCCGGGGGCAGAGAAGGGAGGCTCCAAATGGGCTTCCACGCCTTCCAGGAGGAGCGGCCGGTCCGCAGGCGTTTCTGGGCGGAGATCGCCCTGGGAACCCTCTCCGGACTGCTCTTCCTCATCACGCTCATCTGGCGCGACTGGATCGAAATGCTCTTCGGCGTCGAGCCCGACGCCGGGAGCGGAGCCGTCGAGTGGCTCATCGTGGCCGTCACGGCCCTGGTCACCGTCCTGTGCGCACTCGGCGCCCGGACGGAGTGGCGGCGAACCCACCCGGCCGCGGCGCACGCCTCGCGGTAGCGCGGCCGGCTGAGGCGAGAGGAGGACCGTCATGCCCGATGGTCCTGAGGATGTGCTGGGACTGGTCCGGCGGACTCCGCTGAGCTTCCTGGGCACGGTCACCCGCGTCGGTGACACACGCCTCGCGGAGGTACCGGCCGGCGAACGCACGGCTGTGGTCAAGGTGGACACGGTGCTGCACGCGCCCGACGCCTTCACGAGGCTCGGGGGAAGCGAGGTCACCATTCAGCTGTCGGACGATCTCGATCCGCCGGCCGTCGGCGACGCGGCCGCGTTCTTCACCGACGGAATGGCCTACGGCGAAGGGCTCGCCGTCCGGGAGGTCGGACGCCTGCCCGCCGACGCCGTGGCCCCGAACGTCTCCCTGGTCGCCAGGACCGCCGATGCGATGCCGTTCTCCGCGCTCGAGCGCGACATCGAGGACGAGGGCATGGTCACGCACGCAGACGAGGCGGACGCGGTCGTGATCGCCGTGGTCGTGGGCCTGGAGCAGGCGGGCAGCGGACGGGCCCCCGACGAGAGGTTCAGCGAGCACGCCCCCGACTGGTGGCGCGCGCAGCTCGACGTGTCTCATGTGGAGCAGGGGGAGCTCGCTCCCGGGCGGATCACGGTGCTCTATCCCAACAGCCGGGACTTCCACTGGTACCAGGCGCCCAAGCCACAGCCCTCGCAGGAGGGCCTGTGGATGCTGCACGCCACCGAGGGAGCGCTGGCTGAGTGGGCCCCGTTCCAGATCCTTCACCCCGATGACTACCAGCCGGTGCAGAGACTTCAGACGCTGCAGGCGGCACGGAGGTGAGCGGGAATGCCCACGCTCAAAGTCGTCAACATCACTCCCGCCGCGCTGAGCGGCGACCGCAGCCAGGACGCTGAGCCCAACCTCGCGGTCAATCCCCAACGCCCCTCGGAGATCGTCGCGACCGCGTTCACGCCCGACCCCATGGGAGGCCCTCTCGCCCCGATCTACGTGTCGACCGACGGCGGGCAGACCTGGAGTCTCAGGAGCATCGTCCCGGGCGCGACCGCCCTCACGGGCACCGGGGACATCTCGGTCGGGTTCGCGTCCGAGGGCGGCGCCCTGTACGCGGGAATCCTCAGCGGACGGCACCCGGCCAAGGCGACCCGCATGCAGATCCTGCGCTCCCCCGGCATCTCCTCGACGGCTCCCATGGAAGTCCTCGTCACCCGGGACAGGCCGGACCAGCCGTGGGTGGTGGCAGGCAGCGTCCGACTGCACGACGGCACCCGCGACCGCGTCTACGTCGCCAACAATGACCTGGGTCGGCAGCCGCAGACCGCCGCCGTCGACGTCTCCGACAACGCTCGCACGGCGTCGGCGCCCGCCGGGTTCAAGCCCAGCGTGATCGAGCGGCGCGCGCCGTCCGGCCAGGACGGGCCGCCGGTGCGGATCGCTCTGCATCCCGACGGCACGGTGTACGCGGCATTCGAGAGCTGGCGCGACGTCGGCGAAGCCGGCGGGGACATCCTGAACATCACGTTCGACGTCGTGGTCACCCGTGACGACGAGGGAGGCGTAGGGCCGAACCCGTTCCAGGATCTGAAGGACGCCGAGGATTCCGAGATCGGCCAGCGGGTGGTGGCAGAGCGCACCGAGAGGTTCAACGCCTCCATGGGACAGGAGCGCCTCGGCGGCGATCTCGCCATCGCGGTGGACCCGACGGACCCGGCCGGCGTGTGGGTGGCCTGGTGCGACCGCGGCGGCGCGGCGCCCGGGGTCGGCTGCACGCTGCACGTACGACACTCCACCGACCACGGGCAGACCTGGTCGGCCGATGCCCGCACCGTCACCGACGCCAAGAACCCGGCGCTCGCGGTCAGTACGGACTCCCTGCTGGGGCTGGCGTACCAACAGTTCAAGCAAGGGCAGTGGGTGACGACGCTGGAGCTGACCGGCGACGGCTGGCAGACCCCGGCGGAGCGCCACACGCTGCACCAGGCGCCGGCGGACGTGCCGCGGGCCCACTTCCTGCCGTACCTGGGCGACTACATCCGGCTGCTCTCGGTCGGCCGGGACTTCTACGGGGTGTTCTCGGGCAACAACACGCCCGACCCCGCCGACTTCCCCGAGGGAGTGACGTACCAACGGCACGCCGACTTCGTCAGCCACCAGCTGTTCGACCTGGACAACGTGACGCGTGTGCCGCCGTCGATCGACCCGTTCTTCTTCCACCGCGCCGCGTAGGCCCGGGTTCTTCTTCCACCGCGCCGCGTAGGCCCGGGCGTCGGGCCCGGACGTCACCGACCGCTCTCGCCCGGGGCCGGGCGAGAGCGGTCACGCGCTTGGCTAGGTGACAGCGGTCAGGCAGAACTGCAGCAGGCCGGCGTCGACATCGAGGATGATCTGCTCCATCTCCGGCCACGGCGGGTGGAAGCTCTTGCCCCATTCCACTGTGAAGGCCAGGACTTTGCCCTTGCCTGACTCCATGAGATGGCGCGCGTAGGCGTAGTCGTCGCTGGTTCCGCAGGTCGGGTACAGGTCGAAGCCGGGCATCGGGGTGTAGTCCTTGCCGCGTACGCCCTTCGCGCCCCGGCTGAACTGTTCCGCGAGGACGACGGAGTCGTCGGCGTCGGCCTTGGGCACGAACTCCCCGTACAGCAGGTCGTCGGCCAGTCCGCGCTTGTGGTCGAAGTCCGGGTTCTGGAAGTTCCGGCTCGGGTCGAGGGACTGGTTGTCGTCGTCGCCCCAGACGAAGAGCATGTCCTCGGAGTAGCTGTGCAGGTCGACGAACCAGCGGGTGCGCGGGAACCGGTCGAGCAGCCAGCGGACGTTGCGGGTCTCGGGTTCCGAGAAGGGGCTGGGGCCCTGGTACACCTGCTGGGGGTCTGCCGGGTCGGTCGAGACCCGCACCGGAGCGGCCGGGTGGAACGCGGTCCCGAAGTCGAAGAGGAAGTCGTAGTTGCGGTTGATGTCGACGCCGACTCCTGCCGGGTCGCCGCCGGACAGCGCAGGGTTGCGGTTCTTTCGCCACATGGGGTCGACGGTCTGGCTGTAGTGCCGGCCGTCGGGATTGACCAACGGGAAGACGACGACGTCGAGCCCCTCGAGGATGCCGCGCACCTGGGCGGGCGTGAAGGCGGTGCCGCCGTAGGTGAGTCCGGTGCCGTCGCGGTGGGCTTCCAGGAGGTCGGCCGCAAGGTCGACCAGGATCTCGCAGCTGCCCCATTCGCGGGCGTGCACGCCGCCGATCAGCACGACGGCGTCGTTGACGTCCCGGCCTCCCGTACCGATCCTCAGGGCGTGTGCGGTCCTGCCTTCGACGGAGGGCTCGGGGAGTTCGGTGAGCTCTGCGGCCGGGTAGACGGCGGCCAGACTGGTCACGGCCGACTCGACCTCGGTGACGTTCAGATACGGCATGTGTCCCTCCTAGGCGTGCGTCGCCTTGAGGGCGAGTCCGTGCGGAACCGCGTCCTCGGGAGCGAACCGGTCTCCCTCGCCGACCTCGCTCTGGCGGGCTCTGCCGGTGGCCGTGGCGTCGTCGTGGACGGTGACCACCACGCCCTCGCGGTCGAGCGCCTCGGCCTGCTCGGGCGACACGTAGGCGTCGATGCCGAAGGTGCCGTCCTCACTCCGGCGGACCCCGCCACCGACGTCGGGCCGGACCTCGCGCAGAAGTGCTCGCAGCGTGTCGGCGTCCTCGGCCGTGACACGGACGCGGAGGGTGTTGTTCTCGCTGGACATGGCGGCCACTTCCCGGGCGCCGTCGCACTCACCTCGGCGGTGTCGACGACGCACTTGCCGGCGTAGGTGTATGTCCGATGTGTACCTCGTACTCTCAGCGTGCTCTTCCGTCGTAGAAGGCGTCAAGGGGAGACTCGGGCACGCGGCTCAGCAGGCTGTGGAGACCCTCCATCAGCGGTTCTTCTGGACTCCGCCGAGGCCGGAGCGGACCTCGCCGTGGAGTACCCGGACCTGGGAGGTCTGCCAGAGCAGGCCCGCATTCCTGTGCCCGCAGGACGCTGGAGTGTTCGCGCGACTCACAAGACAGGCGATTTCCCGTGGATGGCGGTCATCCGACTCTTCCCTGCATGACTGTCATGATTCCGAACGGCGGGCCACCTCGGCTGCGCAGGCGGTTCTGACGGCTCCGGCCGCCCACCGCTCGGCAGCGAAAGCGCTGACCCCGAGGAGCCGTTGCAGGACGGATGGGGGTATCTGGATGCAGCGGTCGAGCAGGGCGGAACAGTAAGAAGCTGTTGCTCTATAGAGCTTGGTGGGCGTGAGTTCGAGGTCGTCGACTCGGTCGGGTGATCTTGTGGCCTACGGGCAGGAAAGCGGGGCCTCCCGCACAGCTCGAGGCGCGCCGGGTGGTGGCAGGTCGTGAGGCGGGATTCCCACTGGGCCGGTCCGGGACTGGTAGAGCAGCGCGTTGACGATCCCCCGCATCTCGTACTTGCCCTGGTGGCCGCTGACGGAGGGGTGCTTCGCCTTCCACGCAGTGGTCACGGCCTCGATCGACGCCCAGCGTTCGTCGGACAAGTCGCTCCTGCAGGGCTTGCGATCGCTCACCCCGCCACCTCAACACAGCCAAGCCCGCGACCGGCCGAGAGTCCCCGCAGTCACGCGATCGCCGATGACGTAACCGGACATCAGGCCATGTGCCGCCCTCTCACACCCCAGCCGCCGTCCCCACCCACCACTACTACAACCCCCACAAACCATCCGACACCGCACACTCCACCACCGTCGGCCTAGTGAACAACCCAGTTTAGACAGTCTCTTAAGACCCGGTTTAGCACCCCCTCCTATCCTGCTCACACACCCCCCACACACCTCGCACCCGCACCCCCACCCAAAGGAGACGCCCCATGCACCAACCCAACGCCATACTCAAAGGCGGACCCGCCTTCCAACTCACCGACGAAGACCGCATCCGCTTCATCGCCGACACCACCACCAAAGTCAAAATACTCAAGGGCAACCGCTACGAACACTTCGAACCCACAGACACCACCATCACCGCCAACGACCGACAACTCCACGTCTACACCTGGAGCGGCTACACCTACGTCGCCGAATAACTCCCACCAACCACCCCAAGACGACACCCACAACCAATCCCCACCCGCCACGGTTCCCGTCGCCACGATTCCCGCCCCTCGCGAGACCTCGCCCGGAGAGACCGCCCCGGGCGAGGCCGACCCCGTCCCAGACGTCCCGGCAGCCCAACCGGACCAGCCCCATCCGGGGACGAACAAGTCCCACCGCAGGAAACGCTCGCAGCCTTCAGGGCGCGTGGATCTGCCACTGGTCAGCATCGACTCGACCACTGCACGTGCTCACCACGACGCCGCCGGGATGCACATGAGCGAGGACATGCTCACCGCCCTGGAGAAGGCTGGCGCCGAGGAGGGGAGGCCAGGTCAAAGGGCGCGGCTCGGGAGAACTGAACGGGCAGGACGCCGAAGCCGAACCCGTGAGGGAGCGACGACGACGCGTCCGGCGCCGTCGAAAGCTCCGACTGGACGCTGCCCTCCTGGGACGCTCGCGGGACGGGCAGACCAGCAAACCGCCGGGCAGGCGGCCGACAGCCCACAGTTCATCCCCGTGCTGGAGAAGATCCGGGTCCTTGGGCCCGTCGGCCGCCACCAGATACGACATGACCCCGGACGGCTACCTCGCCGGCCTCCACCTGCACGCCTCGATGATCTCTACGGTTTTCTGTGGGACACGTACATTCCGCTGGTGGACGGATGGTTGACGGAGGCCCGCGACCGTGGCGAGCTCCTGCCGGGGGTGGTCCCCCACCAGGCCGCCACCGGGTGGGTCGACGGGTACACCGGCCGCGACGCGCGGTTCCGACACCGGTACGACGAGCTGCCCGAGGCAGTCGCCCAGCTGAACATGCTGATGGTCCGGGCGATCGCCACGCCGGAGACGATGATGCAGCTGGATCTCTCCGTCGAGCACGGGCGCCGGCTCTTCATGCGCTCCCGGTGGGCCTTGCAGGTCTGAAGCGTGTTGCCGAACGCCCTGATCTGGCATCCCCCTTGCGTCCATGGGGCGTCGAGGGCCCAGTCGCTGCGGGTGGAGACGTTCACGGGGCTACTGCGGGTGGAGACGTTCACGGGGCTGCTGCGGGTGGAGACGTTCACGGGGCTACGGATGAAGCAGCCGGCGAGGAAGCCGGCAACGTAGAGCATCGCTGGGTCAGAGGGCGGTACGAGCACGCCTTCGTCCGCATGAAGCACTACAAGATCCTTCGTGACTCTTTTCCCGCCCCGCAAAACAAACACGACGCATGGTTTGGTATGGCCGGAGTCGCACTCAGTAACCGCAGGGCTGTGGCGGGGCTGACCGTAGGCCGATACCGTATTTCGTAACGACGAAAACGGTGACGTAATGGAGCGGACACGGACGGGCGGCGACGGCGGCTGCCGTATGTGCGGCGCGCGGCTTCCGGCCCACGAACGCGGACGCCGGGCGGCGTACTGCTCTGCGGGCTGCCGACAGCGGGCTTACCGGGAGCGCCGCCGCCCGAGCCGCGAGGACGACGCGGCGACGCTGGTCGCGGACGTCGAGCGCCGGGCGCGGAAGATGGTGCTGGACCCGGCGGCGGTCTTCCGCACGGAGGTCGAGGCGCTCACCGCAGTGGTGCGGGAGCTTCGGCGAGTGGCGCGGGCGGAGGTGGAGACCGCAGCGAAGCCCGTGGCGGGCGACGGCGCCGCCGCGGCCGGCCTCGATCACGCAGGTCAGCCCGATCGCGCAGACCACGCCGGCCACTCCGACCACGCCGACCTGACCGAAGAAACCTTCGCCGCTCTGTTGGCCTCCCACCGCCGTCACCTGCACCTCCTGTGCTACCGCATGGTCGGCTCCTACGACGACGCCGATGACCTCCTCCAGGAGACGTTTCTGCGCGCCTGGCGCGACCGTGCCTCCTTCCAGCACCGCTCGGCCACCCGGACCTGGCTGCACCGCATCGCCACCAACGTGTGCCTGGACCATCTGCGGCGCACCAGCCGCCGTCCCCAGCGCTACGCGCCCGTCCCGGGCGTAGACTCCGGCCCCGGTGACCCGCCGTCCCGTCTGCCGTGGCTTCAGCCGTACCCCGACCGCGACCTCGACGACCTCCTCGACGAACTTCCGGCCGCCGACCAGTCCCAGGCTCCCGAGGCCGCCGCCGTTTCCCGCGAGACGCTCGAACTCGTCTTCCTGGCCGCGATCCAGCACCTTCCGCCCAGGCAACGCGC
This sequence comes from Streptomyces sp. SAS_272, assembly GCF_052543235.1. Lineage (NCBI taxonomy): Bacteria > Bacillati > Actinomycetota > Actinomycetes > Kitasatosporales > Streptomycetaceae > Streptomyces > Streptomyces sp. SAS_272. The sequence goes on from NZ_JBMNDR010000034.1 coordinate 36,901, forward strand.
CGTGCTGATCTACCGCGACGTGCTCGCCCGCCCTGCCGACGAGACCGCGCGGATCCTCGACATGACCGTCGCCGCGGCGAACGGTGCCCTGCAGCGGGCTCGGCAGACGCTCCGGGATCGCCTTCCGGCCCGGCGCACCGAGTGGGCCGTCGGCGAGCGCACCCGCCAGGAGCGGGACATCGTCGAGCGATACATCACGGCCGCCGAGCACGCCGACCTCGCGATGATGGCCGAGTTGCTGAGCGCCGACGCGGTCCTGACCATGCCGCCGAACGCCGTCTGGTTTACCGGGCGCGAGGCCATCCTCGCGCAGGTCGCAGCCGCTTTCGAGCCCGCGTCGCCGCGCTATTTCGGCCGGTGGCGCTTCGTGGCCACCGCCGCCAACCGGATGCCGGCGGTGGCCGGGTACGTGCAACGTCCCGGGACGTCGGTCTACCGCGCGCACATGCTCGACGTGCTGCGGGTGGAGGCCGGGCACATCGTCGAGATCACGACGTTCGAGACGCACCTGGTCGCCGCGTGTGGGCTGCCGCTGACGCTGGCGGCCCGTGACAGCGACCGGTGAGAAACCGCGCGGCGTACGTCTAATCCCTCGACAAGCGAAACACAACCAGCCGAGCACAGGAGTGGACACCATGAACGCGACCCCCGAGCCCCGCAAGGTCACCATCGAGCGCGACTACCCGGCCTCCGACACCCGGATCTGGGAGCTGTGGACCACCGCCTCCGGCATCGAGGCCTGGTGGGCGCCGGACGGCTTCGAGGTACACGTCGACGTCCTCGACCCCCGCCCCGGCGGCACCCTGACGTACACCATGACCGCGACCGGCCCGGAGCAGGTGGCCTTCATGGAAGGAGCAGGACTGCCGCTGAGTACGACGTCGCACAAGACGTTCACCGTCGTCGAACCGCGGCGCCGCCTCGCCTACACCACGCTCGCCGACTTCATGCCCGGCGTCACGCCGTACGAGTTCCTGACCGAGATCGAGCTCACGCCGACGGACGACGGCGACGGCGTCCACGTCACGATGACGATGGACGCGCTGCACGACCAGGAGTGGACCGAGCGCCTCACGGCCGGCCGAGAGAACGAGCTGGCGAACCTGGCGAAGCTGGTCGGCTGAGCACCCTGCTGATCGTCCACCACACGCCGTCCCCCACGCGGCGGCTTCCTCGCCGAGAGGACGTTCTCGTCTGGCACAGCCGCTGTCCGGGTCAGAGGGCGGGGATGACGCCGCGCTCCCTCATGAGACGGAGCTGAGTTGCCGGATCTCCGGATTCGTCGCCGACCTCATCGGCCTCCCCCTGGGAGGCCGCGACCGGATCCTGGAGTTCGACGCCTCCACCTTCATGGGCCTGGGCCCGACCGGTGAGCGGACCACTGCCGCGATGCCGCAGCAAAAGGCCCTGCTGCACTACGTGAGGACGACCGCCGCCAGGGATCAGCTCGCCGAAGGAGGTCTCGGCGCCCGCGTCTGGGAGGCGGTCGACGCCGGCGACATCGACGAAGACGCCGCGGTGACCTTCATGGCTCCGGTCACTGTCTTCAGCGGGCTGGCCACCAGGGAATGGGCTTGCGACGGCGTCACCGTCCCTGCGGGCGCGCGTGTCGCCGTCATGTACGCCTCCGCCAACCGTGACGAACGCAAGTGGGAGGATAAGGACGCCCAAGTGCTCGACGTCAGCCCAGGTGACGTCCCCGAGTCGAGGTCCCCGTCGGCCGCGCCGCTGAAGTCCCGTACGGAGAGCGGTCGATGGCGGACGTCGGCGAAGGCGTCGCCCGCCGTCGGGAATCGTCAGACCGCGATGATCTGCCACTGCTCCTCGGCCGCGCCGTTGTACGTGAACTGGTTGATGTTGGCCCCGTCGGCGGTCGAGCCGCCGTCGACGTTGAGCGACAGCCCGCTCAGCCGGTTGGTGAGGTAGAAGTAACCGTCACCGGTCGGCGTGACCGCCCAGTGCTGTTGGGGGACGTTGGCGTCGCCCCAGATGGAGACGTTCCCTCCGTCCACTCGCGAGAGCTCGGCCACCTCCATCAGCTTGCCGCTGTTGACGTTCCTGATCTTGTAGTAGCCGTCTCCGGTGGAGGTGAAGGTCCACTTCTGGGCGGTGTTGTTCAGCCAGGGCCACAGCTGGATGTTCGTTTTGTCGGCGGTGCCGAAGTTGTACACGTCGGCCACCTTGCCGCTCTTGCGGTTGACGATGCGGTAGACCGTGCCGTTGCCGGGCAGAACGGAGGAGAGGAGCGCGGGCTTGGCTGTGCGGCCGCCGATCCTCACGGCGCCGATGTTGGCGTAGCCGCCCGTGGCGGCGTTGACCTGGATGCGGACGTACCCGGCGTTCCTGGCCGGCCATTCGGCCACCTTCGTGGCGCGGTCACCGGCCCAGGCGCCGCTGGTGGCGAGGGTGAAGTCGGTGCCGTCGGCGCTGGTGGAGATGGTGTACGAAGTGATGTCGCCGTCGGTGGCGTTGCTGCGGTTCCACTGCTTGGGGAGGTACTCCAGGGTGGAGATGTTGCTCCATACCCCGCCCAGGTCGATGGTGATCGAGTGGGGCAGCGTCGCCAGGCTCCACGTCGACCAGCAGGTCTCGAAGGCCTTGTCGCTGAGTCCGTCGATGGCGTTCATGGGGCCCTCACCGGTGTGGAAGCCGGTGGCGTAGGCGCTGACGGGGGTCACGGGGTGTTCGGCCCGGAGCATCTGGGCGGGCAGGGGCGGGCGGGAGGCGTTCGGGCTCCAGGCGGCGCCGACCTCGGCGAGCCGGGTGACGATGTTGTTGTCCAGCTTGCCATTGCGGTTGGGCGGGCAGTTCAGGATGAACGAGGTGTACTTGGGCTCCAGATCCGCCAGGTGCGAAAGGATCGCCGCCTTGCTCATCAGAGCCTCGGTGGGCGTGGAGGGATGCCAGAACCACCCGTTGCTGATGGTCTGCCCCTGCAGGGCCGCGTGGGTGTTGCCCGCCGGAGCCGTGATGCCCAACGGCTCCTCGAAGTAGATCGCGTCACCGAGGAAGGGAACCGACAGCCCACCGTGGTCGATCATGACGATGTCCGGCTGGAGCGACTTCACGTGCTCCCGGACACGCTGGTAGGAGATCGCCTGCTGGCCCATCTGCCAGGCGTAGCCGTCGGTGACGAACATGTCGATCGTGCCGTAGTCGGTGAGCAGCTCCGTGATCTGGTTCAGGACGAAGGTCAGATCAGCGGGCTGGATCTCCTGCTCGGCGGGGACGCCGTGGCGGCTGTCGTAGGCCTGCACGTTGTAGGTGCGGTCCCAGATCGAGTAGTAGAGGCCCACCCGCAGCCCCTGGGCGCGGAACGCGTCGACGTACTGCCGGACGACGTCCTGCTTGTAGGAGCTGTTGGCCACGTTCTGCGTGCCGTAGGCGCTGGGCCACAGCGCGAAGCCGTCGTGGTGCTTGGTGGTCAGCACCCCGTAGCTCATCTTCGCCGCCTTGGCCGCCGCGGCCCACTGCGCGCAGTCCACCGCTGTGGGAGCGAACAACGCCGGGTTCTGGTTCGGCGCCGCCCACTCCTCGTTGGTGAAGGTCCCCAGGTTGAAGTGGTTGAACATGCCGAACCGCATGTTCACCAGGTTGCCGAGATTGCTCTGGACGTCCGCGGCGGCCGCCCGAGCCAGCAGCGGCGACAACGCGGGAACCACGGGCAGCGCCGTCGCGGCCACGGCGGCGCCCGCGGCGCTCAGCAGCGTGCGGCGGGAGAGTCTTCCTGACGACATGGGGCACTCCTACGTGAGGGGGCGCGGCGCCAAGGCCCGGGCGCGAGTACTCCTGGGTTTGGGGTGCCGGATGTTACGAACGAAGTTCGGCCATGCAACCCGTCCATGTCAACGGGTGTGCAGGGATGAAATACGGTTCAAAGGGCGGCAGTTTGCGTCTTTTGAGAAGAAAAAGAAATTTGTCCCTAGCTAAACATCGCATGTCTCGCCGGCCTGCCTCCCTCCACGCAGGCCGCCCGACGGACCCGCCCGTCTCACTCCGCGGGCCGCTGAAGCCGACGGTAGGTGCCGTCACCGCAGGTCCACCGAACGAGGCGGGCGCCATTGGCGGTCGAGGCGTTCACGACGTCGACGCACTTGCCTCCATCGCCACCCCCTTGCACCCGAGACCCCGCATCTCTCAGACGGCCCTGACACATGACGCGCCCGCCACCGAGAGTTCGAGAGCCGAAGAAGCAACAGGTCAACGACCGTCTGCGCGGAGCAGATAACCTGCGCGGATGCATCGGATTCAGCGGGCCGCCGGCGTGATCGTCGGCTCAGCGGTGGGTGACGCCCTGGGCGGCCCCTTCGAGTTCGGTCCCCAGGGAGCCTTCTCCGCGCGGTTCCCCGCCCCCGGCTGCGGTGGCGAGATGTGCGGAGGCGGTGGCTGGGACCCCGGCGAGGCGACCGACGACACGCAGATGGCCGTCCTGGTCGCGGAGTCCCTGCTCGAGCGGGGCGGACTGGATCTGCCGGACGTCTTCGCCCGCTTCCGGCGGTGGGCAGCATCAGAGCCCAAGGACATCGGCCTGCAGACCGAAGACGTCCTGACCAACGACATGCCCTGGGATGTCGCCGCCGCGATCCATTTCCAGGTCAACCGGCGAGCAGCCGGAAACGGCTCCCTGATGCGGGCGTCGACTTCCGCGGTCCACTTCGCAGCCGCCGGCCGGGAAGCCACCATGGACGCGGCCCGGCGCATCGCCGCCCTCACCCACGGCGACCGCGCGGCCTGGGAAGGCACCGCCATCTTCCACGAACTCGTCCGCATCGCCTTCGAGGACAGCGACCCCCTCACCGCGCTCCCGGACATCCTGACTCACGTCCACCCAGACCACCGCGACCGCTACGCCACCGTCCTCGCCGCCGACTGGCATCCCGACCAGGCGACCGAGTTCAACGGCGCCGTCTGGCCCTGCCTGGGGTCCGCGGTCTGGGCCCTGCGGACCACCTCAGGCTTCGAAGACGCGATGCGCGCGGCGATCGACCTCGGCGGTGACACGGACACCGTCGCCGCGGTGACCGGAGGCCTCGCAGGGGCGTACTACGGGCTGGACGCCATTCCCACCCGCTGGACCCAGCCGCTCCATGTCCCCCTCCCGGGATTCGACGGCCGGGTGCTGCACCTGGCAGATCTGCTCCACCTCGCCCACCGGCTCGGAGACTGACCCGGGTGCTGCTCCGCACTCTCCACCGACTCCAGCCCCCAGCCGCCGTCGCCTCGCGATGCGGTCGTCCGTGACGTCGTCGGCCCCGGGCGAATCAGTCGGCTCTCTCACGGTCGGGGCAGGCGTCAGACCCGGGCTTCAGGCACCGGCCCGGTGGTTCCGCGGACCACCAGTTTCGGCTCCAGTACAGCCTCCCGTGGGCTCACGCTCTCATTCTCCAGCCGCTCCACAGCGAAACGCACCGCGTGTTCCGCCATGAGGAGCGCATCTTGGCGCACGGTGGTCAGGCCTATGGGCATCAGGTGGGACAGATGGCTGTCGTCGTATCCGACCACCGACATGTCTCCGGGGACATCGACCCCCGCCCGCGTCAGGGCCATCAACAACCCCCAAGCGCAGCGGTCGTTGCCGGCGAGGACGGCGGTCGGCAACGGCTGCCCGCGGTCGCGCTCCGCCAGAAGCAGCTCCCCCGTCTCGATGCCCGACAGCTCGGTGTGGTCGCCGGGGAACACGCGGGCCTCGGATTCCAGCCCGTGGCGGCGCATCGCAGCCCGGTAGGCCCGCCTCCGTTCGGCCGAGCCCGGGCCCCGGCCGCCGTCTACGTGCACGATCCGGCGGTGCCCCAGTTCGACGAGGTGGTCCATGGCCTGTCGCACGCCCTTGCCTTCGGCCGAATGCACGAAGTCGACGTAGGCCTGGGGCACCTGGCGGCTGACCGAGACGGTGACGGCCCGGCGCCCGAGCTCGTTGAGATAGGCGGCCTCCGCGTCGGAGCCGAGCAGCAGCAGCGCCTCACAGCGGTGCCCGAGGAGCGCCTCGATCGCTTTGGTCTCCCCGCGGCTGTGCGTCGACGCCGAGAGCAGCACGTCGTAGCCGAGCCTCTCGGCCTCCGGGTAGATCGCCGCGATGAGGTCCGAGTGGAATGTCTGATGCACGGTGAACATCACGCCGAGTGTGCGGCTGCGGCCTCGGGCGAGCAGTCGGGCGGCGTTGTCCGGGTGGTAGCCGATCTCATCGGCCACGCGCAGGACGCGTTCGCGAGTTTCCGCACTCGCCCCGGGTTTCCCCCGGAAGATGATCGACACGAGTGCCCTGGACACGCCCGCCTTCGTGGCGACATCCGCCATCGTGGGCCGCTGCTTGGCCGATGCATTCACCTGTGATTTTCCCCTTCGACGGGCGTTCGCCCTGCGGCGGAGCGCGAAATCTCCCGGCAACAAGCTATTGACATGACATTTGGACAGGGCTCATCGTACTACCCAACTAGAGCGCACTAGTAGTGCGCGGCAGAACATTCTTGTCCCCTGCGGACCTCCCGGTGTCTCCGGGTGTCTCCGGAGTGAAGGGAAGACCGGCGATGCCGTTCGAAGTACTGACCATGGGCCGTGTGGGAGTGGACGTGTACCCGCTTCAGACAGGGGTGGGGCTGGCCGAGGTGACCTCGTTCGCCAAGTATCTGGGCGGGAGCCCGACGAATGTGGCGGTGGCCGCAGCCCGGTACGGCCGGTCGTCCGCGGTGGTCACGAAGACGGGGCGGGATCCGTTCGGCGCTTTCGTGCGGACCGCCCTGGAGGGGTACGGCGTGGACGCCCGCTTCGTAGGGGTGTCGGATGTGGCTCCGACGCCGGTCACCTTCTGCGAGATCTTCCCGCCGGACGATTTCCCGCTGTATTTCTACCGGCTCCCCAAGGCTCCTGACCTGGACATCAGCGCCCAGGAACTGGATCTGCCGGCGGTGCGCGAGGCTTCCGTGTTCTGGGTGACGGGAACCGGTCTCAGCGAGGAGCCGAGCCGTTCGGCCACGCTCGCAGCGCTGTCGCACCGCGGCAGGTCCGGGGTGACGGTCCTCGATCTGGACTGGCGGCCGATGTTCTGGGCCGAGCCCGCCGCCGCACGCAAGCTCTACGCCGAGGCACTGCGCTACGCGACGGTCGCGGTCGGCAACATCGACGAGTGCGAGGTGGCAACCGGAGAGCGTGAGCCGCGCGACGCGGCCAGGGCGCTCCTCGCTGCCGGAGTCGAACTGGCGGTGGTCAAGCAGGGCCCGAAGGGCGTGCTGGCCATGGGCCGGGACGGAGTGGCCGTGGAGGTCGCGCCGGTGCCGGTGAACGTCGTCAACGGCCTGGGCGCCGGTGACGCCTTCGGCGGGGCCCTGTGCCACGGACTGCTGTCGGGGTGGGACACGCACCGGGCGGTGTCCTTCGCCAACGCGGCCGGCGCGATCGTCGCGGGCCGGTTGTCCTGCTCCGATGCCATGCCCACCCGGTCCGAGGTCGAAGCCACGCTGCGTGAGGTGCCCCGTGCTGTCTGACAACGTCAACCACATCGTGACCACCCGGGTGGGCGACCCCGGAGCCATCGCGGCCGCCGCCGCCCGCCGGGTGAAGGCGACCTCCCTGTTCGGCGTGCACGGCAAGGCGATGATCATCGCCGCCGACCATCCGGCGCGCGGCGCCAACGGCGTCGGCAGCGACCCCCACGCCATGGCCGATCGCTTCGAACTCCTGGACAGGCTGTGCACCGCGCTCGAACGGCCGGGAGTGACAGGGGTGCTGGGCACCGCCGACATCCTGGAGGATCTGCTCCTGCTCGGGGTCCTCGACGGCAAGAGCGTCTTCGGCTCGATGAACCGGGCCGGCCTCGCGGGTTCGGTCTTCGAGATCGACGACCGCTTCACCGGCTACGACGCCGAGACGATCACCGCCATGGGTTTCGACGGCGGCAAGATGCTCACCCGTATCGCACTCGACGACCCGGCGACGCCTTCCGCCCTGGAGAACACCGCGCACGCCGCAGACGAGCTGAACGACCGTCGACTCATAGCCATGATCGAGCCGTTCCTCTCACGGTGGCAGGACGGCAGAATCCGCAACGACCTCACCACCGAAGCAGTCGTCACGTCCGTGACCATCGCTGCGGGACTCGGCCGGCGCACCGCCTATACCTGGCTGAAGCTGCCGGTCGTGGACGGCATGGAACGGGTGCTGTCCGCCTCGACACTGCCGACGCTTCTGCTGGGCGGTGAGGTCAAGGAGGCGGACGCGGCCTTCGCCTCATGGGGCAGGGCTCTCAAGCATCCGACCGCACAAGGCCTGGTGGTCGGGCGCTCCCTCCTCTACCCCTACGACGACGACGTCGCAGGCGCGGTGGACAGGGCGGTGAGCCTACTGTGAGCAGCGCCTTCCACCTGCCGAAGGGAACATCGGGCGACGGCTCCTACGACCTCGTGGTGACGCCGGAATCAGCGGGCTGGGGATACTCCGGCCTCAGAATCCTGACCCTGGAGCCCGGACCGGCGCATCCGCTGTCCACCGGTGATTCCGAGTTCCTGGTATTGCCCCTGACCGGCGGCTGCACGGTCACGGTCGACGGACAGAGCTTCCTGTTGGAGGGCCGGACGGGTGTGTTCGACTCGGTCACCGACTTCGCGTATCTGCCCCCCGGTTCGCAGGCCCTGATCAGCAGCACGTCGGGCGGAACGTTCGCGCTGCCCTCCGCCCGTGCCGGGCGCGGCGGCCTCCCCGCCCGGTACGGCCGCAAGGAGGACGTGGAGGTCGAGCTGCGGGGTGCGGGCGCATGCTCACGGCAGGTCGACAACTACTGCCTGCCGGGCCAGTTCGAGGCCGAGCAGTTGCTGGTGTGCGAGGTCCTCACTCCAGGCGGCAACTGGTCCTCGTACCCGCCGCACAAGCATGACGAGGACCGGCCCGGAGTCGAGTCCGCGCTCGAGGAGATCTACTACTTCGAGGTCTCGGGCGAGAACGGCTTCGGCTACCAGCGCGTCTACGGCACGCCCGAGCGGCCGATCGACGTGCTCGCCGAGGTCCGCTCCGGGGACACCGTCCTGATCCCGCACGGCTGGCACGGCCCGTCGATCGCCGCGCCCGGCTACGACCTCTACTACCTCAACGTCATGGCGGGTCCGGGACAGGACCGTGCCTGGCTGATCTGCGACGACCCCGCCCACGGCTGGGTCCGTGCCACCTGGGCCACGCAGGACATCGACGACCGGCTTCCGTTCGAAGGACCGAACGCGCAATGAACACCGTCCGACTCACCACCGCTCAGGCCCTCGTCCGCTTCCTCGCGAACCAGTACAGCGAACGCGACGGCCAGGAGCAGCGGCTGATCCCCGGGGTGTGGGGCATCTTCGGGCACGGGAACGTGGCCGGGATCGGGCAGGCACTGCTCCAAGCCGCCACCACCGGCGAAGCCGACCTGCCTTACTACCTGGCTCGCAACGAGCAGGGCATGGTCCACGCGTCCGTGGCCTACGCCAAGATGCGCGACAGACTGGCCGCCTTCGCCTGCACCGCCTCCACCGGTCCAGGCTCCACCAACATGCTCACCGGCGCCGCCCTGGCGACGACCAACCGGCTGCCGGTGCTGCTCCTGCCGTCCGACATGTTCGCCACCCGCGTCGCCGACCCGGTGCTCCAGCAGCTGGAAGACTCCCGCGCCGGGGACGTCACGGTCAACGACGCCTTCCGCGCCGTGTCCAAGTACTTCGACCGCGTCTCACGGCCCGAGCAGCTCATCCCGGCCGCACTGGCGGCCATGCGGGTGCTGACCGACCCGGTGGAAACGGGCGCCGTCACCCTCGCCCTGCCGCAGGACGTGCAGGCCGAGGCTTTCGACTGGCCGGTCCCCTTCTTCCGACGCCGGGTGTGGCACGTGGGCCGCCCGGTACCGGAGCCCGCTGCCGTGGAGCGGGCCGCACGGCTGCTGCGGAGTGCGCGGAGGCCGCTGATCGTGGTGGGAGGCGGGGCCGTGTACTCAGGTGCCGAAACCGCCCTGCGGGCCTTCGCCGAGGGCACCGGCATCCCGGTGGCCGACACCCACGCCGGCAAGGGCGCGGTTCCCTGGGACCATCCCTGCTCGGTCGGCGGCATCGGCTCCACCGGCTCCCACGCCGCGAACGAGCTGGCGAGGGAAGCCGACGTCGTCCTCGGCGTCGGCACCCGTTACAGCGACTTCACGACCGCCAGTCACACCGTCTTCGCCAACCCGGACGTCACCTTCGTCAACCTCAACGTCGCCCGACTCGACGCCGTCAAGCACTCTGCCGAGCCGCTCGTCGCCGACGCCCGCCTGGGTATCCAGACCCTGGCCGGGGCGCTGTCCGACTGGGAGGTCGGGGAGGCGTACCGGCGCCGCACGCGTGAGCTCGTCGCCCGAACACGGGAGATCGAGGACCGCTGCTTCGACATCGGCCACGGCCCGCTGCCGGCCCAGACGGAGATCCTGGGCGCGCTCAACGAGGTGCTGGACGACCGTGCGGTGGTCATCAATGCCGCAGGTTCGATGCCCGGCGATCTTCAGCAGCTGTGGCGGGCCCGCGACCCCAAGGCCTACCACGTCGAGTACGCCTACTCCTGCATGGGCTACGAGGTGGCCGCCGGCCTCGGCGCGAAGATGGCCGATCCCACGCGTGAAGTCGTCGTCCTCGTCGGTGACGGGTCCTACCTGATGATGGCCCAGGAGATCGTCACCATGGTCTCCGAAGGCCTGAAGGTCGTCATCGTCCTTGTCCAGAACCACGGCTTCGCCTCCATCGGCGCCCTCTCCGAATCACTGGGATCGCAGCGCTTCGGCACCAAGTACCGCTTCCGCGACGGCGACTCGGGCCACCTCGACGGCGACGTCCTGCCCGTCGACCTCGCGGCGAACGCCTCCTCCCTCGGCGCCGACGTCCTGCACGCCGTGTCCGTGGACGAGTTCCGTGCGGCCATGGAGAAGGCCAAAGCGGCCACCCGCACCACGGTCGTCCATGTCGAGACCGACCTCTACGGTCCGAACCCGCCCGGTCACGGCTGGTGGGACGTCCCCGTCAGCGAGGTGTCCGCCCTCGACACCACCCGTGCGGCCCGCGGCACCTACGTCACCCACAAGCAGACACAGCGTCACTACCTGTAAGGACACCTACCCGTGCATCTCATTCCCCACTGGATCGACGGCGCCGAGACCCGCGGCACCGACACGGCGCCGGTGTTCGCTCCGGCCACCGGCACTGAGCGCGCTCGCGTCTCGGTCGGAGGCGCCACCGAAGTCGACGCCGCCGTCACCGCCGCCGCAGCCGCTTTCGAGACATGGTCGGAGTCGTCCCTCACTCAGCGCACGCAGGTGATGTTCGCCTTCCGCCAGCTCCTTGTCGAGCACGAGGAGGAACTCGGCCGGATCATCTCCGCCGAGCACGGCAAGACCGTCGACGACGCCCGCGGCGAGATCACCCGCGGCCGTGAGATCGTCGAGTTCGCCTGCGGCCTCGGCGACGTGCTGAAGGGCAGCTTCTCCGACCAGGTCTCGCGCGGCGTCGACGTCCACAACTTCCGCCAGCCGCTCGGCGTCGTCGCCGGCATCACCCCGTTCAACTTCCCCGCCATGGTCCCGCTGTGGATGCACCCCATCGCCATCGCCACCGGCAACACCTTCATCCTGAAGCCGAGCGAACGCGACCCCTCCGCCGCGAACTTCGTCGCCGCGCTCTACCAGCAGGCCGGACTGCCCGACGGCGTCTTCAACGTGGTGCACGGAGGCAAGGACGCCGTCGACGCCGTCCTCGCCCATCCCGGCATCGAGGCGGTCTCCTTCGTCGGGTCGACCACGATCGCCAGGTACGTGCACGAACAGGCGACGTCGCACGGCAAGCGCGTCCAGGCACTCGGCGGCGCGAAGAACCACGCCGTGGTCCTGCCCGACGCCGACCTGGAGTTCGCCGCCGACCACATCACCGCAGGCGCCTACGGCTCCGCGGGAGAACGCTGCATGGCGCTCTCCGTCGCCGTCGCCGTCGGCGACGCCGCGGACCGACTGGTCGCGATCCTCGAAGGCAAGGCCCGGGAGGTCAACGTCGGTCCCGGCGACCGCCCCGGCACCGACATGGGTCCCCTCATCACCAGGGCCGCCCAGGAGCGCGTCGAGAACGCCGTGACCACCGCCCGTACGCAGGGCGCCACCGTCGTCGTGGACGGCCGCGGGCTGAAGGTCGACGGTCACGAAGGAGGCTTCTTCACCGGCCCCTCCCTCCTCGACCATGTCACCGCCGAGATGGACGCCTACAGGGAAGAGCTCTTCGGCCCGGTGCTCGCGATCGTCCGCGCCGAGACCCTCGACGAGGCGATCGACCTGATCAACGCCAACCCCTACGGCAACGGCACCGCGCTCTTCACCGCTTCCGGCGAGGCGGCCCGCCGCTTCCAGCGGGGCGTCAAGGTCGGAATGATCGGCATCAACGTCCCGGTGCCCGTCCCGATGTCCTACTACTCCTTCGGCGGCTGGAAGGACTCCCTCATCGGCGACCACCCCATCCACGGCGCCGAAGGCATCCGCTTCTACACCCGGCCCAAGGTCGTCACCACCCGCTGGCCCCAGCGCGCCCAGCGCACCGTCGCCGGCTTCGACTTCCCCACCTCCGACTGATTCGACGTCTCCCGTCCCTCACCGCAAAGGACTCACCATGGCAACGGCGCCATCCCCGCTCCGCACGACTGCGGGCAACCTGTGCCTGGGCTCGGCCCCCGACTCCTGGGGCGTCTGGTTCGCCGAGGACGACCATCAGGTTCCGCCCACGCGCTTCCTCGACGAGCTCGTGCTGGCCGGCTACGAGTGGCTCGAACTCGGCCCGTACGGCTACCTCCCCACTGATCCTCAGCGGCTCAAGGAGGAACTGGACGCTCGCGGGCTCCAGGTCTCCGGGGGCACCGCGTTCGGCGCGCTGCACCGGCCCGAGGCCTGGGACGAGATGCTCGCGCACGTCCGTCAGGTCGCCGCCCTGACCGCGGCCGCCGGCGCCCACCACCTCGTGCTCATCCCGCCGATGTACCGGGACGAGAAGAGCGGCGCGTACACCGAGTCGTCTGTGCTGACGGCCCCGCAGTGGGCAGGCTTCGGCCGGGCCGCCGACCGGCTGGGCAAGCTCCTGCTGGACGAGTACGACATCCGGCTCGTCGTCCATCCGCACGCCGACAGCCACATCCAGACCCAGCCGGAGATCGAGAGGCTGCTCAACGAGTCCGACAGCCGCTACACCAACCTCTGCCTCGACACCGGGCACGTCGCCTACGGCGGCGGCGACAACCTGGACCTGATCCGCCGGTACGGCGAGCGCGTCGGCTATGTACACATCAAGCAGATGGATCCGGAGATCCTCGCCCAGGTCGCAGCCGAGGAGCTGTCCTTCGGCGAGGCGGTCAGGCGCGGCGTCTGTGTGTCGCCTCCAGCGGGTGTGCCGAACCCGGCCGAAGTGGTGACGGAACTGGCGCGGCTCGACGCCGAGTTGTTCGTGATCGTCGAGCAGGACCTCTATCCGTGCGCCCCCGAGGTGCCGCTGCCCATCGCGGTCAGCACCCGTGAGCATCTGGCCGACTGCGGGCTGACAGAAACCCGCCGCCCGCACCGCCACCGGTAGGAGGTCCGCTATGCACGTCAGGGACGACGCGGCAACGGCTGCTGCGACCCCGGACGTCGACGACACGCCGAAGGCCGTGTCCCGTCGGCTGCGGCTCATCACCCTCATCGCCACCTTCGGCGGGCTGCTCTTCGGCTACGACACCGGCGTCATCAACGGCGCGCTGCCCTACATGACCGACGATCTGGGCCTGACACCTTTCACCGAGGGCCTGGTCACCAGCTCGCTCCTGCTCGGCGCGGCCCTCGGGGCCGTGGTCGGCGGGCGGATGTCGGACGCGCGCGGGCGTCGCCGTACGATCCTCGTCCTCGCCGTGGTGTTCTTCGTCGGGGCACTCGGCTGCACGTTCGCGCCGAGCACCGCGGTCATGGTCGGGGCGCGCTTCGTTCTCGGTCTCGCGGTCGGCGGCGCCTCGGTGACCGTGCCCGTGTACCTCGCGGAGATCTCGCCCGCCGAGCGGCGCGGCGCGCTGGTCACCCGCAACGAGCTGATGATCGTCAGCGGACAACTGCTGGCCTTCACCTCCAACGCGCTCATCGCCCGGGCCGGCGGCGAGTCCGGCGGCGTCTGGCGCTGGATGCTCGTCCTGGCCACCGTCCCGGCCGTGGTGCTCTGGTCCGGCATGCTGGTCATGCCCGAGAGCCCTCGCTGGCTCGCCTCCGGGACCCGCTTCGCGGAAGCACTCGCCGTGCTCAAGCAGGTGCGCTCCCGGCAGCGGGCCGAGGCCGAGCTGAGCGAGGTGTCCGCCCTCGCCGTGAGGGAAGAGCAGGAGAAGCTGGGCGGCCGGCAGGACATGAGGTCCACGCCCTGGGTGCGCCGGCTGATGCTCGTCGGCTTCGGCATCGCCATCGTGCAGCAGATCACCGGCGTCAACACGATCATGTACTACGGCACCCAGATCCTCACCGACGCCGGCTTCACGTCCGACGGCGCCCTCACGGCGAACATCGCCAACGGCGTCATCTCCGTCGCGGCGACCTTCGCCGGGATCTGGCTGCTGGGCCGGGCGGACCGACGCCCGATGCTGATGACCGGTCAGGCGGGCACCACCGTCGCGCTGTTGCTCATCGGGGTCTTCTCCGTGACGCTGCCCGCCGGCGACACGCGCGCCTACGCGGTGCTCGCCATGACAGTGACCTTCCTGGCGTTCCAGCAGGGCGCCATCTCACCGGTCACCTGGCTGATGCTCTCGGAGATCTTCCCCATGCGGATGCGCGGCTTCGGCATGGGCGTCGCCGCGGTGGTGCTGTGGCTGACCAACTTCCTGATCGGACTGGTCTTCCCGTCCCTCGTCGACGGCATCGGGGTGTCCAACACCTTCTTCCTGTTCGTGGTGGCGGGTCTCCTCTCCCTCGCCTTCGTCAAGCGGTACGTCCCCGAGACCCGAGGGCGCTCCCTCGAAGCCCTCGAAGCCGAACTCCGCTCCCGATACTCCTGACCGCTCTTTGCTTCTCCCCCCTTGCTCGAAGGAATCGACATGACCGTACGTGTAGGTGTCATCGGCACCGGAATGATCGGCCAGGACCACATACGACGCCTCACCGACGTCGTCACCGCGGCCACCGTCACCGCCGTGACCGACATCGACCGAGATCGCGCAGCCGAGGTGGCTGCTCCTCTGGGCGCCGCTGTCCTCCCGAGCGGAGCCGAACTCATCGCATCCGCAGAGGTGGACGCCGTCCTGGTCACCTCCTGGGGGCCCACCCACGCCGAGCACGTCCTGAACGCGATCGCCGCGGGCAAGCCCGTCTTCTGCGAGAAGCCGCTCGCCACCACCGCCGAGGACTGTCTGCGCATCGTCGAGGCCGAGCGCGCCCACGGCCGCAAGCTGGTCCAGGTCGGCTTCATGCGCCGCTACGACACCGGCTACCGGCAGATGAAGAAGGTCATCTCCTCCGGCTCCATCGGCGCCCCGCTGATCGTGCACTGCGCCCACCGCAACCCCGACGTACCGGAGGCGTACACCTCCGCGATGGCAGCCCAGGACACGGCCGTCCACGAGATCGACGTCCTGCGCTGGCTGCTGGACGACGAGATCGTCTCCGCTCAGGTGATCACCCCGCGCGCCACCGGCAACCGGTTCGCCCACCTGAAAGACCCACAACTGATGTACTTCGAGACCGCTCAGGGAATACGCATCGACCTCGAGGTCTTCGTCAACTGTCGTTACGGCTACGACATCCAGTGCGAGACAGTCGCCGAGGAGGGCCTCGTCCGACTGCCCGAGCCCGCCGCGGTCGGCGTCCGCACGGCCGGCGGTCACTCCACGGCCGTACTCCAGGACTGGAAGGACCGCTTCGCGGAAGCCTTCGACACGGAGTTCCGTGAGTGGATCGCCTCGGTGGCATCCGGGGGCGAGCCCACCGGCCCCTCAGCCTGGGACGGCTACGCCGCCACCGTCATCACCGACGCCGCCGTGCGCTCCCTGGAGGCCGGCGGAACGGTCGTCTCCGTCGACATCAAGCCCCGGCCCGCTCTCTACGGAGGCACAGCATGAAGATCGCCATCGACCCGTACATGTTCCGCGCCCTGCCCATCGAGGAGATGGTGCGCACCGTCGCCGAGCTGGGCTACGAGTACATCGAGTTGTCGCCCCGCGACGACTTCATGCCGTTCTTCCTGCATCCGCGGGCGGACGACGAACGGATCGCACAGCTGAAGACCTCGTTGCGCACGCACGGCGTACAGCTCGCCTCCGTTCTCCCCCTCTACAAGTGGTCCTCGCCCGACGAGGCCGAGCGGCAGGCCTCCGTGCGCTACTGGAAGCGGATGATCCAGATCACGGCCGCCCTGGGATGCCCGTTGATGAACTCCGAGTTCAACGGACGACCCGAACGCGCCGCCGAGAGCGAGGCCTCGTTCTGGCGCTCGATGGAGGAACTGCTGCCCGTCTTCGAGCGGGAGGGCATCTCGCTCAACCTGGAGGCGCACCCGGACGACTTCTGCGAGGAGAACACTCCGGCAGTCGACCTGGTGCGGGCCGTCAACAAGCCCTGGGTGAACTACCTGTACTGCGCCCCGCACTCCTTCCATCTCTCCGGCGCCGACCCGACCGCGGACATCGCGGCGATGATGCGCTACGCCGGCGACAAGCTGCAACACGTGCACATCGCCGACTCCTTCAACCACAAGGGGTCCTCAGGTCTGCGCTACATCCTCAACCCGCCGGGCACCACCGCCCGGATCCACCAGCACCTCGACATCGGCCAGGGCGAGGTGGACTGGGACGCCTTCTTCGGCACCCTGCGTGAGCTGGACTTCGACGGGGTCGCCACCGCCTGCGTCTTCGCCTGGGAGGAGCGCGCTCATGATTCCTCCGCGTTCATGCTGGACCGCATCACCAAGGAACTGACCGGCTGACAGCCGCTTCCGACTGTCCTCGGGGCTGCGGAGCGACGCCCCTGCGCCGCGGCCCCGGCGGCTCCACGCAACGGACCGAGAACTATGTCGATACGTCCGGACAAGCTTATTGACACCCTCTGCGGCTGAGGCCATAGTACGAGCTACTAGAGCGCGCTACTCAAGCGCACTAGTACGAGGCGACAGGCGGTTCGCACCACGACCGCCGCACACGCTCCCGCGCCCCCGGGGCGCGGAACGCGCCTCCTCCGCCAGCACCATGACGGCAGGACCCGGGACACATCACCCGATCACCGTCGCGGACCGCCGGCCCGGATCTCCACCACGAAAACAGCCGTCACCGGACCGCTCCGCCACCAACGGCCGAACCCACCGGCCCGGCCACCCCCGAAGCGGTTCACAGCCATCCGGCACAAGCCATTGGCCATCCTGACCAGCACAGTGAGGTGCAAGGGACATGCACAGACACCACCGAGCCACCACCCTGGCCGTAGTCGCCGTCACCGGCGTCCTGCTCGCCACCGGCTGCTCCAGCAGCTCCGGAGGCAAGAAGTCCGAGGAAGGCACATCCGCGGCCGCTGCGGGCAAGGCCACGACCCCCCGGATGACCGTCGCCCTGGTCACCCACGCCGCCCCCGGCGACACGTTCTGGGACCTCATCCGCAAGGGCGCCGAAGCCGCCGCCGCGAAGGACAACATCAAGCTCGTCTACTCCAGCGACCCCAGCGCCGGCAACCAGGCCAACCTCGTGCAGAACGCCATCGACCAGAAGGTCGACGGCATCGCACTCACCGCCGCGAAGCCCGACGCCATGAAGGACGTGATCGCCAAGGCGAAAGCGGCGGGCATCCCGGTCGTCGGCTTCAACTCCGGCGTCGATGACTGGAAGAAGCTCGGCATGCTCGAATACTTCGGCCAGGACGAGAACATCGCCGGCCAGGCCTTCGGCGAACGGCTCAACCAGTTGGGCGCGAAGCACGCCCTGTGCGTCATCCAGGAACAGGGTCAGGTGGCTCTGGAAGCCCGTTGCGCCGGTCTGAAGAAGGGGTTCAGCGGCAAGACCGACATCCTCTACGTCAACGGCACCGACATGCCCTCCGTGAAGTCGACGATCACCGCCAAGCTCAAGGCGGACTCCTCCATCGACCAGGTGGTCACCCTCGGCGCCCCGTTCGCGCTGACGGCCGTGCAGTCACTGTCCGACGCGGGCACGAAGGCCAAGGTCGCGACCTTCGACCTCAACAAGGACCTCGTCAAGGCCGTCCAGAACGGCACGGTCGAGTTCGCCGTCGACCAGCAGCCCTACCTCCAGGGCTACCTCTCCGTCGACGCCCTGTGGCTCTACAGGACCAACGGCAACGTCAGCGGAGGCGGCGAGGCTCCCGTGCTCACCGGGCCCGCCTTCATCACCAAGGACAACGCGGACGCAGTCGCCGGCTTCGCCGCGAAGGGCACCCGGTGATGAGCATGACCCACCAGGCCGAGCCGGCGGTGACCACACCGCCGGCCCCCGGCCCGCAGCAGACCGACGGCCGGACCGGGCAACGCTCCCTGATCGTGTCGCTGTTGGCCCGCCCCGAGGTCGGGGTCTTCCTCGGCGCCATGGCCGTCTACCTGTTCTTCCTCGTCTCCGCGCCCGCGGTGCGTGACGGCAGTTCGATGGCGAACATCCTCTACCAGTCGTCGACCATCGGGATCATGGCGTTGCCGGTGGCGCTGCTGATGATCGGCGGCGAGTTCGATCTGTCGGCCGGTGTCGCGGTGATCGCCTCGGCGCTCACCGCGTCCATGCTCAGCTACCAGCTGAGTGCGAACGTGTGGGTGGGGGTGATCGTCGCCCTGGCGGTGTCTCTGGGTGTGGGTTTCCTCAACGGCTGGCTGGTGGTCAGGACCGGGCTGCCGAGCTTCCTGATCACCCTGGGCACGTTCCTCATACTCCAGGGCGTCAACCTCGCGGTGACGAAGCTGGTGACCACCAACGTGGCGACCGACGACATCAGCGACATGGACGGCTTCGGCCAGGCGAAGAAGGTCTTCGCCTCGTCCTTCGACGTCGGCGGCGTGCAGGTCAAGATCACCATCGTGTACTGGCTGGTGTTCGCGGCGCTGGCGACCTGGATCCTGCTGCGCACGAAGTACGGCAACTGGATCTTCGCGGTCGGCGGCAACAAGCAGAGCGCCCGCGCGGTCGGCGTGCCGGTGACCTTCACGAAGATCTCCCTCTTCATGCTGGTCGGCTTCGGCGCCTGGTTCGTCGGCATGCACCAGCTGTTCACGTTCAACACCGTCCAGTCCGGCGAGGGCGTCGGCCAGGAGCTGATCTACATCTCCGCGGCCGTGATCGGCGGCTGTCTGCTGACCGGCGGCGCCGGCAGCGCCATCGGCCCGGTCTTCGGCGCGTTCATGTTCGGCATGGTGCAGCAGGGCATCGTCTACGCGGGCTGGAATCCCGACTGGTTCAAGGCCTTCCTCGGCGTGATGCTCCTCGGCGCCGTCCTCATCAATCTGTGGGTCCAGCGCACGGCCACCCGGAGGTGACCCCCATGACCACCGACGGAACCGGCACGCACGGCGCCGTCCTCGCGGACACGGCCCCCGAGAGCGGTGACAGTCCACTCGTCGAACTACGCAACGCCGGCAAGTCCTACGGCAACATCCGTGCCCTGCACGGCGTGGATCTCGCCGTCCGCCCGGGCCAGGTGACCTGTGTCCTCGGCGACAACGGCGCCGGCAAGTCCACCCTCATCAAGATCGTCTCCGGCCTGCACCGGCACACCGAGGGCGAATTCCTCGTCGACGGGCGCCCCGTACACTTCTCCACACCCCGCGAAGCCCTCGACAAGGGCATCGCCACCGTCTACCAGGACCTCGCCACCGTGCCCCTGATGCCGGTCTGGCGCAACTTCTTCCTCGGCTCCGAACTCACCAAGGGCCCCTGGCCCGTGCGCCGCCTCGACATCGAGAAGATGAAGAAGACCGCCGACCAGGAACTGCGCAACATGGGCATCGTCCTCGACGACCTCGAACAGCCCATCGGCACGCTCTCCGGCGGCCAGCGCCAGTGCGTCGCCATCGCCCGCGCCGTCCACTTCGGCGCACGGGTGCTGATCCTGGACGAGCCCACCGCCGCCCTCGGCGTCAAGCAGTCCGGTGTGGTCCTGAAGTACATCGCCGCCGCCCGCGACCGCGGCCTCGGCGTCATCTTCATCACCCACAACCCGCACCACGCCTACATGGTCGGCGACCACTTCAGCGTCCTGCGCCTGGGCACCATGGAGCTCACCGCCTCCCGCGACCAGGTCAGCCTCGAAGAACTCACCAACCACATGGCCGGCGGCACCGAACTCGCAGCACTGAAACACGAGTTGGCCCAAGTGCGCGGGGTGGACGTGAACGAGCTCCCGAAGGAGAAGGACCTCACCCGGTCAGGAACGGCGTAAGGTCCGTCCGGACTTCGAATGATGTGAAATGACAGCGGTCGGCGAAGGCCGCGCCTGGCGGCTTGTCGTGCCAGGCCCCCGCACCTGAGCGGACACCGGAGCCGACAGCGCACGCCGAGCTGGCCGAACTGGCGCCGCCGACGCCGAGCAGCCGAACGCCACTGTCACTGCATACGGCGTTGTCGCACGATCGAGGGGCGGTCTCCGTGAGACCGCCCCCGAGTGTTCGGAGTCCCGCTGCACTCGCGCCTCCTGCCGAAAGGGCAGACAGCGTCCGTCCCTCGAAGTGGTGTAGCCGTTCTCAGCCGATATGCGCCCCGGATCGGCCACCGCGTCGCCCCTGGAGGACCGCAGGCCCATGGCGGGGCTACCCGCAGCGTCGACGGCCTGGTCAAAGCCCTCGGTTCGGACGCCGGCGTCTCCAAGTGCGGGGCCTCCCGGATCTGCGGCGACCTCGACGGAAGGCTCGCCGTCGTCATCGTCACCCGCCTCACCAGCCTCACCGGCCACGCGGCCCGAACGGGGTCCGCCTCCTCGTCTGCGACCAGCGCCTCGGCCTGCCTGGTCGCCGCCATCGGCAACGTCCATATCTGAGCCGCCCCCAGCGCTGCCGCGTGCATTTCGTCCGCAACGTCTTCTCGGTGATCCCGAAGCAGCGCGCCGAGACGGCCGCCGAGCGGCGACAGGTCCATGGGCCTGGCTCGACGTTGACTGGTGCCGGTCGGGAAAGGCTCTATCGCTCAGCCGGTCTGCCGCGCAGCCCGCCGCAAGGCGTCCGACACGGTGAGGAAGAGGACGGCGTCCGGCACGCCCGATACCGGCTCCCGGACCGGCTTACGCTCACCGGTGACCACTACGCAGACGGTCGATCCCATCAGCTCCACCTCGCTGATCCTCTTCCAGTCGAGGACAGTTCCCGCGTGCTCGAGTCCGGCCAGGCTCACCGTGAACGGCCCGAACGCCACTCGCCCCCCGGTCTCCAACAACTCGGCGAGTTCGGCCATTCGAGCCGTGGCATCCTCTTCCGCGATCCGGTTCTGGACCGCGGACCAGCCGTTCGCGATCAGGGAGCCGATTTCCTGCGCGCCGGGCGTGTCACCCGACACCATGAAGTTGCCGACCGGCATCTGTACGTACACGGAATGAGTGGTGGACATTTTGACCCCGTTGCGTACGAGGTCCGTCGCGTGTCGCTGACATCCGGTGATCTCGTCCCAGGCGCCTGCGATCGGTGGCTGCGAACCGTACTGGTAGACGACGCCGTTCTCGAAAACGGCACACCAAGCGACAGGTCTGAACCGTGCCGCCAACGGGACGGAGATCGCCCCGAGGAAGGTACACCCGCCGAGGATGATGAAGAGGATCGCGTTCGTCCACTCACTCTCACCACTGATGACGAAGACCATCATCACGCAGAACGCCGTGACCAGGAGGAGCATGAACGAGCCCCACCAGGCCACCGAACTGGTCTTTGAGCGAAACGCGTATCGGGCGGCGCCCAACTGCCGCCGCGCCGCCGCGCCCGGCACGGTCGCCGGAATCTCGTCCCAAAGGTTTCTGGCCGCCATCATCACTCCCACCGCGCACTGCTGTGCCGCAACAGGCCTGTCAACAAGGTGAGTTGACGATCCCGAATGTCATCGCAATGCTAGAGTGTCTGGCTGAAATCCGGTAGACGAATGTGGTCTCTCGGGGCGGACAGTGCCCATGACCCAGCCGCCGGTCGGGCTCCGGTGACGGGGGACGTGTCGTACGCTCTCCCGCTGTTGGCCGACGCAGCTTGGAGCGTGTTCATGGAGAAGCCCGACGACCGCATCGCCTCCGTCCTGCGCTTCGCCGCTGAACTCGTCGCCTGGGTGACCACTGCGTGGGCCTTGTCCACGTACTCATGGCTGCTCGCCGTCGCGGCTGTGGTGATACTGGTCGGCTTGCCGACCGTTTTCTCCACCCCCGGGGACAAGAAACAGGTGATCGTTCCCGTTCCCGGCGCGGTCACCGTCCTGCTGGTGCTGCTCCAGCTCGCCGCTGCCACGATCGCCGCGTGGGCGGTATGGCCCGCCTACGCGGCAGTTCTGGTGTCCCTCCTCGTGGCCACCACCCTCGTCACGGAGCGCCGACGCTGGCAGTGGCTGCTCTCCACGGCCCGACACGACGGCTGAGTGGCGACCGGCGCACACTGCCGACAGCGAGAGCGGCGTGACACGGTTCGGGTGCCGGTCCCGCCCTCTCCACCGGTTCTTCCTCGGGACCGGGCCCGTGACCGGGCACCTGCCACCTGCCACCTGCGGTGAAGTGCCATGTGCCCGGCGGGCGATGGCCGCCGGGCACATCACCAGGGCACCACGCCGGCGTCTTCGAAGAACTCGCCGGTCGGGCCGTCGTCAGGCAAGGTCGCGAGTTTGATGGCGATCGCCGCGCCCTGTTCGGGGCTGCGCACACCGCGGAAGCCGTTGAGATCGGTCGCGACGTAGCCGGGGCAGCCGGCGTTGATCAGGATGTTCGTCCCGCTCAGTTCCCGGGCGTACTGGAGGGTGACAGCATTCAGGAACGTCTTCGACGGCGCGTACGCCACAGCTATCGGACCCGTCCTCTGCTCAGCAGCTGGTCCTGACTGCCGGGTGAGGGAGCCGACCGAGCTGGACATGTTCACGATCCGTGGTGACGCTGAGCGGCGCAGCAGCGGCATCATCGCGTTGGTGACGCGGACGACGCCTATCACGTTGGTCTCCACGACCGTCCGGATGGTGGCGGGATCGACTCGGGTGGGCTCCTGCGGCATGCCGCCGGTGATGGCGGCGTTGTTGACGAGCACGTCGAGGCGGCCGTCCTGTTCCTCGATCAGCCGTGCGGCGGCGGTCGCGCTCGCATCGTCGGTCACGTCCAGCGGTACGCCGAACGCGTCGATGCCCGCTGCGCGCAGTCTTTCCACCGCGGCCTTACGGCGCTGGTCGTCGCGGGCGCCGACGCCGACGCTCCAGCCGAGGGCTCCCAGGCCCACAGCGATCTCGTAGCCAATTCCCTTGTTCGCGCCGGTGACCAGCGCAATCGTCCGTTCGTTCATAGGGACGATGCTGCCGCTGAGCCCGGCGGGGGTCCAACACCGATCGGGTTGTCAACGATACCTTCCAGGTATGGATCCGGAGTAACGTGGCCGTATGGAGACCCGGGAACTGCGCTATTTCGTCGCTGTCGCTGAAGAGCTGCACTTCGGGCGCGCCGCGCAACGGCTCGGGATCGCACAGCCGCCTTTGTCCCGGGCGATCCAGCAGTTCGAACGCCGACTCGGGGCAGTGCTGTTGGATCGGACCAGCCGCACCGTCACGCTGACCGAGGCCGGCGCGGTGCTGTTGGTCGAGGGCCGGGCAGCGCTCGACGCGGTCGACGCCGCTGAACGCCGGACCCGCCGTGCCGCCCTTGCCGCGACCGGCCGTCCCGGCCTGGCCCTGGTCACGAAAGCCAGCGCGTCCCGCGAACTACTGGCAGAACTGCTCGACGCGTACGCCGCCGAACCCGACGCGGTGCCCATCGACGTCATCCTGTGCGGGCCGGCCGAGCAGCAACGACTCCTGCGCGAGGGCCGGGCCGACGTGGCGCTGCTGCACCGGCCGTTCGACTCGACGGCAGGGTTCCACACCGAGGAGCTCAGCACGGAGGGCCAGGTCGTGGTCCTGCCGGCCGGCCATCCGCTCACCGCCCGGGCCCATGTGCACATGGCCGACATCACCGAGCTGCCGGGCCTGCCCCTGCCACGCTGGCCCGACTCCGACGGCGCCTACCCGCCGGGCCCCGGCCCCCAAGTCCGCGACCATGCGCAGTTGTTGCAGCTCGTCGCGCTCGGCCGTGCTTGCGCAGTCTCACCGGAGTCGTGCCGAGCCCAGCTGCACGATGACCTCGCCGCCGTGCCCGTGCTGGACGCGCCGGCGGTCACCACGGTGATCGCCTGGCCACCGCACAGTCGGTCCAGAGCCGTCGCCGACCTTGTCCGGACTGCGACACGTCTCTCCTGACGGACGGGGAGTCGCCCGCTGACCGACGATCTCCACCGAAGTCACCCGCCCACGACCAGCGTGAACACCCCGACACCGACCCACACCAGCCCTGCGACCTGCTACTTCACGATCTACATCACTCGTTGAGCAGCCCCGTGCAGTCCTGGCCGGCCGTCCCTTCCAAAGCTCAACGGGCGTACACACTCCGTAGGGTGGAGATCGCCGACCTACCGGGCGGGAAGGCCGACCGTGACCGCCCCGGCGGGCGACCGGTACGGCGGTTGCGGCACAGCCCCCACGGACAGAGGCGTCCTGGGCACCGCAGACCTTCACCCGCAACACCGATGGCACCGCCCTGCTCGCCACATGGGAAAAGAACCACCTCGGCTCACGATCAAGACGGTCGGCCGCGCAAAGGAACCTCTCCGGCTTCATCGTCCTGCCCGTCGCCGGGTCGTCGAACTGACCTGGGCCTGAACGACGTACTCCGACCAAACAGGTACTCACCTCGTCGTGCACAGGCCGCCGGCCGGGCGGGCCTGCTTCGGCGAAGGGCATTGTCACTGCTGGCGCGTACCTTGCCCGGATGAGCTGGGACATTTTCATCATGCGGTTTCCCTCCGATGCGGGGGCAGTGGACGAGATCGCCGACGGCTGGGAGCCACCGAGTCTGGGCTCAGGTCGCGACGTTCGGGCTGTCCTTGCAGAGGTGCTGCCGGGCATCGACTACTCGGAGGGCGGTTGGGGCGACTACGAGGGTCCGGGCTTCTCCATCAGCATTCCGGTCAACGAGGCTGACGACGCGCCGGTCGCCGGAGTCGGCCTCTTCATCCACGGCAGCGGCGGGGCAGCAGCGCACGCTGCCCTCGCATTCGCCGATGCGTTGAAAGCACGGGCCTTCGACACCGGGTCGGGAGACTTCCTCACCGCGGACTCCGCCCAGTCGGCGTTCGATGGCTGGCGTGCATACCGAGACCGTGTCCTGGACCAGCGCGGGCCCTGAGTCCGCCGTCACTCTGTGAGCCGAGACTCGGTGCCGTCCTTGTGGCGAGTGGGGCGTTGGTAGGCCTCGCCGGTCGCCGAGGACCCGGCCCACGACGTCGCGGAACAGCCAAGGCAAGCGCCTACCCGAGCACTCCTCTGCCTGGCCAGACGCCGGTTCGGCGTCCTGTTCGCCATGCTCCGCGACGACCCCTTCTACGATCCCCGGCCCGCAGCGGCCGGCGATTGAACTCCACGGGGTTCTGAGAGCAACACCACGCGGTCTGCCGCAGGATCGAACCCCAGCACGGGGTTTCCCCCGTCGCCTGCCGCGGTCATCCGCACGGGCTTGCCCAGCAGACGCCCGATCGAGTCCAAGAAGCCGCACAGGATGTCCACCCCCTCTTGGCCCTGCAGTTCCCGAAGGTCGACATCGAAATCGATCTCACCCGGCGACATCGGCCAAAAGTTCACCCATACGTCCGCAACAGGCCACACCCGCAGCGCGACCGTGTCCGCATCCGCAGGACGCGACAACACCGCCTCCGCCGAGGGCAACGGCATCAGGACATCGCCGTCCCGGTACTCCCACACCCAGCCGCAGGACCGGACCAGGTCAAACACCGACTGCCAATCCTCGATCGAGGCACCCTCCACACACACGTCCGGCAGGGCGCCCATCAGGTCCGGGTCGAAGAAGTCCTTGACGTTGTCCCACAGCAGATCCGGCATGCCGCCATGCTGCCTGCTGATGCCACGCGGCCGCAGCCTGATTCCCTTGGAAACCCCATAACGGCGCCCGCAGGGGCAACAGGCCTCGCAGCGCTGAGGACGCGTCTACGTCCCGGTCTTCGCAGAGCCCCTGTCCAGTCTGCTCGCCCCACCAGGTATCTTGCATTGCATGGAACCAGGTGATTCGACCAAGCAGGCTCGGGCAGCCGCCCAGCTCCGCAAGGGCGTCCTGGAGTACTGCGTACTCGCCCTGATGCGGGATCGCCCCCGCTACGGCGTGGAACTCCTGCACGCCCTGGAGGACTCCGGCGCCCTGGCCACCGGCCAAGGCACCGTCTACCCGCTGCTCTCCCGGCTCCGCCGCGACGACCTGGTCACCACGACCTGGCAGGAATCCGCCTCGGGGCCACCTCGCCGCTACTACGCGCTCACCGACAGCGGCCGAGCCGCACTCGACGAGTTCACCCGCGTCTGGCCCGGCTTCCGCAACGCCGTCGACGCCTTCCTGGCCACCCCGCACCCCTCCCCTGGAGACCCCGCATGAAGACCTCTGCCGACCCCGTACGCGACTACCTCTGCGCCGTCGAGCGCGAGGCCGGCGTACTTTCCGCCGACCGACGTCAGGAACTCCTGGCAGACCTCGCCGAACACATCGACGTGACGCGCGCCGAACGCCCCGACGCCGCGATCGGCGACGTCCTGGCGGAGCTGGGCGACCCCCGCACGATCGCGGCGTCGGCACTCGCAGAGGCGGGGAACGGGGCCGCCGGGACCTCGCCGCGGGACGGTGGCGGAACGCCTGCCCGGCGTGGCAAGGTGCACCCCCTGATCCCGCTGCTGCTGCTCGCCCTCTCGCTGCCCTTCATGATGGTCTTCCCCGACCTGCCGGGCCCTCTGTTCGGCGTCCTGTTCCGCGTCACCGGCGCGGTACTTCTGTGCACCTCAGTGCACTGGAGCGCCGTACACAAGACCACCGGCGTAGTGCTTACCGCCGTCCTGCCCACCGCCGTCATCGCCACCTGGAACCTCTCCAGCGGCGGCCCGGCAGGCGACACCCCCGCCTTCTTGGCCAACCTCACCATGTTCACCCTGCTGGCCGCCACGACGGCATGGCTGTGGCGCATGCGCCGCCCCTGAGACCTCGACTCCAGTCTGCGCATTCCAGACGCTCCATCGCGCGTGCCCGGGACAGCTGCTCACTGTCGGTAACAGGCCCTGTCCACTGCCTGCGGCCCGAGCATCGTTGCCGAAGCCGCCGCGATCACGAGGCAGCCGGCACGTGAGGAGCCGCCGAACTCGACACCCCCACACCACAGGTTGCGATGACCCCGACGCCGGCAGCAGCACGGCGACGCCGAGTCCGACGCCGACGGCCGTCAGACCGCCGACGTCCGCGGAAATCCAGCCGGCTGCGGGACGGGCACCAGCCCGGTGGAGGTGAACGCCTTGAACAGCGGGTCGGCGGCGCCGTCGACGTGAAGTCTCCGAGCTCGAAGAGGCCTCGACGACGCGGGAGAGGTTCGCCGCCGACCGATCGAAGTCGTCCTCCGACGGACGCGGAACCCGCTGTCGGGCTTCGGCGGGGCGTCGAACAGGGGGCACGATTTGCGAGGCCGCCGCCACGCCTCGCCCGCGTGGCGCTACTCGACCAGGTTCTGGATGCCGACCACCGAGATCAGCTCCAGCTTCTCGGCGGCCCTGGTGCCCGGCTCGGCCGAGTAGACGAGGATGTACAGGTCGCTCTCCTCCAGCCGGAGCAGGTCGCAGTCCAGCGTCAGCAGGCCCACCTGCGGATGCTCGATCGTCTTGTGCCAGGCTTCGAGTCGTCCCACGGCACCCGCGTCCCACAGCTCGGCGAACCGCTCGCTGTCGGCACGCAACTCCGCGATCAGGTGCCGCAGTCGGCGGTCCGCCGGATAGTGGGCGGCGGTCCTCCGCAGCTGGGAGACCATGCAGACCTCGCAGGCGCTCCGTTCCTCGGGCGTATGCAGCACCCTGGTCGGCACGCCCATGAAGGTGCGCCACGCGTCGTTGCGTTCCAGGCCGCGCAGGCCGGACGGGTCGCCCATCAGCGCCGCGTACATCGGGTTGGCCAGCAGCAACGTCAAGGCCGCGTCGGAGACCGCGACGGGTGCGTCGACGAGTCGGTCCAGCAGCCGCATGATGCTGGGCGTGATGTGCCTGGGCACCATGTCGGGACCGGGCGGAATCAGCCCTGCCAGCCCGAACAGGTATGCCCGCTCGTCTGCCGACAGCCGCAGCGCACGGGCCGGCGCCTCGACGACCTGCCCGGAGGGGTTGGCTCACCGTGCAATACGCGAAGGCGTTCCCGGACATGCGGATCAATTCCGTCGAGCCCGGCTTCATCAGGACGGACCTCAACGACAACACGGGCATGCAGACCGTCGAGCAGGGCGTCGAGATCATCGTCCGCATGGCGCAGATCGGTCTCAACGGCCCGACCGGGGGCTACTTCGACGCCGACGGTCCGCTGCCCTGGTGAGTCACAGCTGCACCAGCCGGGGCGCCGCGCCCTCCGCGCGCAGCAGCGCCCCGGTCTGACGGGCCAACTCCCGTGCACTGCCCAGCAGAGAGGCCGCCGAACAGTGACCACTCATGCTTTGCACCTCAGCGTAATCCCGTTGACGGGCGCGACGCCCGGCTTTGACGATCAAACGCATGTCTGACGCCCTCGTGCCTATGCGCCACCGTCAGTTCCGTCACCTCTTCATCGGTACGACGGCCAACCTGCTCGGCAACGGGGTGGCGCCAACCGCCCTCGCCTTCGCTGTGCTCGACGCCACTGGCTCGGTCGGCTCGCTCGGGTTGGTGGTCGGCGCCCACTCCCTCACCGGCATCCTCTTTCTGCTGTACGGCGGGGTGTTGGCGGACCGGCTGCCACGCGGCCCGCTGTTGGTCGGCAGCAGCGTGGTCAGCGCGTCGAGCCAGGCGGTGGTCGCTGCCCTGGTCCTCTCCCACCACGCCGCCGTCCCCCTGCTCATGGTGCTCGCCGCCGTCAACGGGGCGTCAAGTTCCTGCTACCAGCCCGCCGCCCAGGCCCTGCTGCCCCAGACCGTGCCGGCCGATGCCCGCCGCGCCGCTCTTGCGATCTCCCGGATCGCCGGCAGCAGCGCAGCGATCGTGGGTGCCTCGCTGGGCGGCGTACTGGTCGCCGCGGTCGGCCCCGGCTGGGGCCTGGCCGTCGACGCGCTCAGTTTCGCGCTCGCCGCCGCGTTCTTCGCGCTGGTCCGCGTCCAGGTGGCGCCGCCCGCGCCCAGACCCGGCGCGGTACATGAACTACGCGTCGGCTGGCGGGAGTTCACATCACGTCGCTGGGTGTGGGTGATCGTGCTCGCCTTCTGCTTCCTCAACGCCGGCCTCACCGCCTCGTTCACCGTCCTCGGGCCGGCCGCCGCCGACACCACTGGGATCGGCCGCAGCGGCTGGGGCATCGCCCTTGCCGCGGGATCGCTCGGCGCGGTCGCCGGCGGCATACTCTCGCTGCGCTGGCGGCCCCGGCGCGCGATCCTGGTCGGCTGCGCGCTGATGGGCCTGACGGCGACGATCCCGCTGCTGCTCGCGCTCGCCCCATACACCTGGCTGCTGGTCGTGGCCAACTTCGTGGCGGGCATGGGCGTTGAGCAGGCCGGCGTCGCCTGGTACTCGACCCTCAACGAGCAGATTCCCGAGGACCGCCTCGCCCGCGTCTACGCCTACGACGACCTCGGTTCCTACCTCGCGCTCCCGCTCGCGCAGTTCGCCGCCGGACCCGCCGTATTCCTCCTCGGTCTCCATGCCACCCTCTACGCGGCCGCCGCGCTCATCCTTTTCGCCACCCTCGCCATGGTTGCCACCCCGTCCATCCGCGCCCTGGCTCCGACGACCGCAGAACCGCTGCCCGCCTCCGAGGATCCGGTGCCTGGCTGAGCTCGGCTCTGACGCGCCATTCAGACTCGCCGAGACCTCCATCAGGCTCCAGATCGAGCCATGAGGCGTACACGACGCTCGGTGTGACCATCCGATGTCATCCAGAACCGCACGGAGGAGGAGCGAGTCACCGCGGTCTGGAATGAGGCGAACCACTTCCGTCAGCGCCAAGGTGCCCAGTCCGTTCGCGCACTCATCGAGTGTCGCGCGCCTGGCCCCGGCCACGCGAGCAGGCACCGCCAGCGGGGCCGATAGGAAACAGACCGCGACCACTTCCACGGTCACACCGTCAGGATCGATGAGCCGATGCGGCTCGTACCGATCGTCGGTCTCCACCAGCCGGCCTCACCGAGGAACCACCAACGCCGCCAGATCCTGCTCGGGAGCATGACTCATCACGACCGGTGACGTAGCGGCGACCCCAGCCGGTCTCTGCCTCCTGAACTGCCTGACTCCCACAGCTCGTTCAGCCAGTCGTTGCCGTTCTCTTGACGGCTCCCCCGCGGTCCGAGGGGATGGCATTGCGGCCCCGGGCAGCGACGATCAGCCGACGGGAGCGGACCTCGCCGTGCGTCGACAGCAGGTCGGGCGGGGGCGGAACCGGTCGTCCTGCCTGGCTGCCTGTCGCTTGACGCGATTTCAGGGAGTGAGGGTCTTGAAGGCGGGCGATCCTGAAGTAGGCTGCCATTGTTCTATTTCAATGAGAACAATGGCCCGAGGGGAAGCCATGACCGTCTTTCGCAGGTGCGCCCTGACGGCCGTTCCGTTCGGCGTCGCTACCGCCGCCTACATCGGTGTCTTTCTGGCGAGCTACGACCGACTGCCCGGGCGGATCGCCACCCACTTCTCGGGTGGTGGTGGGGCTGACGGCTTCACGAGTCGGACCGCCGCGCTATGGTTCGGCAGTGGCCTGCTCGTCGGTCTTGGGCTGCTTTTCACAGTGCTGGTCCTGATGTCCAAGGAGAGCCCTGGGGGAAGGTTGACCGCCGCAGTCGGCGCCGGCACAGCAGTCACGCTCGGCTATCCGTTAGTCCTCACCGTTCTTGTCAACACGGACGTCCAGGATCCGGCCGAAGTACGACTGCCGATGTGGCATATGGCCGTACTACTGCTGGCGGGAGCGGCCACCGCCACGCTGGCCTGGTGGCGAACGAGTGGCGGGCCGCGCTCCGCGCCGGCACGGCCGTCCCCTGCGCTACTGCTGACCGAGGGCGAGGCTGCAGCCTGGAGCCGCACCATAATCTCCCGCGCACTGCTGATCCCGGCCGGCGTGGTCACACTGAGCGGGCTTTTCGCCGTGACGTTCGGTCCCTGGCAGGCAGGACTGCTGCCGCTCCTCCTCGGCCTCACCTGCGCGCCCTTCGCCGGCGTCCGGGTGACCGTCGACCGGCGCGGCGTTTCTGTTGCCTCGACGGTCCTGCCCAGGCCCCGGCTGGCCCTGCCCCTCCGCAGCATCGTCAGTGCCAGCAGTGTCCAGGTCAATGCCATGGGGGACTTCGGCGGCTGGGGCTATCGGATACGACCGAACCGGCGGGGCGTGGTCCTGCGATCGGGGGAGGCGCTCTCGGTCCGCACGGCGGGGGGACGCGAATACGTGGTCACCGTCGACGACTCGACTACCGCGGCCGCGCTGCTCAACGGCCTGGTGAATCGCCACGCGGAGGGAGCGTGAGCAGGAATGCTGTTTCGGGTGCTTTCGAGCTCTCCTGTGCCGCTGGGCGAACAGATCGCTGCCTGCGTACGAGGGGCAATCGCCAACGGCACGGCCGCCCCGGGTGAGCGACTGCCGCCTGCCCGCGAGGTCGCCGAGTCGTTGGGCGTCAACGTGCACACGGTTCTGCGCGGTTACCAGCGACTGCGTGACGAGGGCCTGATCGAGTTGCGCCGCGGCCGGGGCGCAGTGATCAACGCGGCGTTCGGTGTCGCAGACCAGGCTCGGCTCACCGAGGCTGTGCGCGGCCTCATTGCCCAGGCGCGAGAGTTCGGTCTCACGGACCAAGAGCTCCTTTCTATGGTGCACAACTGCCTGTCCAGCGCAACCGTCACCACGTCACCCTGAACACATCGGGCTTGGCGGCTCCGACTCTCCATGGGAGAGGTGGAGTGCCGGGGACGCGGTAGAACCGGCTCCCCCAACACATTCTCTGGGGACAGGACATGACCCTGCTCAAGGAGGACGAGGTGGTGAAGTCCCTGCAGCAGGGCCTCCCCCGCGACCTTGACCGCTGTCATCGGGACGAACACTTCGAAGTCGCTCGCCGATCCCGCTGCACCTAGGCAGTTTCGTTTGGATCGGCGGGCAGACCAGAGGAAGATGCCCGCAATATGGAGTCCGGCCAGGTAGATGGTGGCGGTCTTCTCGTAGCGGGTGGCGATGCCTCGCCACTGCTTCAGGCGGTTGATGCACCGTTCGACGGTGTTGCGCTGGCTTGTATGCCTCGCGGTCGAAGGCTGGTGGCCTGCCGCCCCGGCTTCCGCGCCGCAGGCGGTGCCCCCGCTGATCGGCTGGAACGGGGATCACGGCGCGGATCCCGCGCTTGCGCAGGTGCTCGCGGATCGCGCGGGAGGAGTACGCCTTGTCGGCCAGGACCACGTCCGGCCTGGTGCGGGGCCGCCCTCGCCGTCGAGGGACACGTAGGCGGGCCATGACGTCTGTGAAGGCGGGTGCGTCGCCGGCCTGTCCGGCGGTGAGCACGAAAGCCAGCGGCCGGCAGTGGGCGTCGGAGGCCAGGTGGATCTTTGTGGTCAGTCCGCCGCGGGACCGGCCGATGGCGTGGTCTGCCGTGCACCGCACGGGCGGCCGTCTTACGGTTGGTGGCCTTCGCGCTCCGGTCCGGGCTCACACTCGCCGACCCGCCCTCTCGGCCGGAAGGGACGGGGCAGGCATTTAATCGGATGCGTGTGCGGCGTGGAGTTGTTAGGTTCGCCGTGTGCCGAAGCTGAATCAGATCATCGCAGTCGAAAAGGGCGTCAAGTCCAAGGCTCTCCAGGAGCTCACCCAGGCTCACCAGGACGTGCAGAAACCCGCCCTGCTGGCGGGCATCTCCCGGACCTACCAGCCGAAGGACGAGGAGGGCGAGCAGCTGCCGCCCGAGTCCACGCGGGTGCAGATCAAGGCCGAGGACGCTCTGCGGGCGACCGCCGGGACGCTGACGCGGCTCTTCGACGTGACCGCGACGAAGGACTGGGCGAACCGGTCCGCGGTCGCGGACGTGGTGGTCGACGGTACGGTGCTGTTGCCCCAGGTGCCCGTCCCGTACCTGTTGTTCCTGGAGAAGCAACTCACCGACCTGCACACCTTCGTTCGCAAGCTGCCGGTACTCGACGCCTCCGAGTCGTGGAACCTGGACCCCTCGACGGACTCGTGGAAGACGGACCCGGTGCGGACCATCCGCACGAAGAAGGTTCCGCGCAACCACGTGAAGGCCGAGGCCACGGAGAAGCACCCGGCGCAGGTCGAGGTGTACTACGAGGACGTCCCGGTCGGTTACTGGACAACGGTGAAATTCTCCGGCGCCCTGCCCGCCCGGCGGGTCAACGAGCTCCTCGACCGCGTCGAGAAACTCCAGCAGTCCGTCAAGTTCGCCCGCGAGGAGGCGAACAACACCGAGGTCACCGACCAGCGGATCGGCGACGCGGTATTCGGCTACCTCTTCCGGTAGCCCCACACACGCCCTCCGTCGCGAGCGGAGGGTGCGCGATGAGCGCAAGCTGAAACTGATGTTGAAGCTGATGAAGGGGTGTCAGTTGGGGGTTCGAATCCCTCTCCCCGCACCACGTGCGGGGGTGGCCCAAGCCTGGCAGAGGCGGCCCCATGAAACTCAGATTCTCGCTCCAGTCTCAGTATTCGCCGCCGAACACCGGATCGACCGAGCGTGGGCGAACATCGACGGATGGGGGTTCAAGTCCCCTCGGCGCCTCTCTCGTGGCGCTGTAGTTCAAAGGCAGAACACGTCGATCTCAATATGACCCGCGTTTCTTAAACGCCGTCGGTGTGCGCAAATGGGTGGCAAGCTGGAGCCCGGGAGCTGGACATGCTCCCGGGCTCCGTCACGTCCCGGCCCGCAGCTTGGTGCTGTGACCGGCTCCCCGTGGAGCGTTCTACGATCGCGGCGTGAACGAAGACGTGAGTGAAGAGCAGAGCGAGCGCGAAGGTGGGGCGACGTACCAGCGCGTCAGGGGCGAACTGCTGAACCGTCTGGCCGACGGGACGTACTCCGTCGGCTCACGGCTGCCGTCTCCGCGTGCCTGTCGGACGAGTTCGACGTGTCGCGGGACACCGTGCAGAAGGTGCTGCGGGAGCAGGCCAACGCGGGCTGGCTCTCCTCACGGCAAGGCAGTGGGATCAGGGTGATCAAGATTCAAAGTCCTGGCCGACAAGGCGTACTCCTCCCGCGCGATCCGCGAGCACCTGCGCAAGCGCGGGATCCGCGCCGTGATCCCCGTTCCAGCCGATCAGCGGGGGCACCGCCTGCGGCGCGGAAGCCGGGGCGGCAGGCCACCAGCCTTCGACCGCGAGGCGTACAAGCAGCGCAACACCGTCGAACGGTGCATCAACCGCCTGAAGCAGTGGCGAGGCATCGCCACCCCCTACGAGAAGACCGCCACCATTACCTGGCCGGACTCCACATTGCGGGCATCTTCCTCTGGTCTGCCCGCTGATCCATACGAAACTGCCTGGGCCGGTGCGAGTGCCCTTCTTCAGGTCGCCGGTCTCGTCGACCAGCGCGTCCTGACCGTCCGCCAGATGTCCTGCACGTAGTCACGCAGGTAGTCGCGCACCTGGTGGGCGTCCGACTTCGCCCGCTCGAGCAGGTGTTGCAGCCCGTCCGGAGTGGCGTGACCGACGTGCTCGGCTATGGTCCGGCAGTTCTTGCGGGGCAGGTCCGACAGCAGTCCCAGAACCAAGTCCCGGACCCCGCAACGGGGTTCGACCCGCGCGAATCTGCCGGCGATCCGCTGCGTCAGCCCCTCGACCGACTCCTGCCACCGGACACGGTCTACGCTGTGGCCTGGGGGGGGGGGGGGGGGTGG